>CAZAIV010000110.1:0-1829 GCA_964485315.1 uncultured Gammaproteobacteria bacterium | reverse complement strand
GCAAATTGGGTTCCATGACAGTTATGAGCGGTATATCAATCAATTAAACCTCGTATGGAATGAAATCCATCGCGTTTTGGAAGATGGATGCCGCCTGTGCATAAATATCGGTGACCAGTTCGCACGCTCCATATATTATGGCCGATATAAAATTATTCCGATTAGAACCGAAATAATCAAATTTTGCGAGAGCATAGGATTCGATTACATGGGAGCGGTCATATGGCAGAAGGCGACCACAATGAATACGACAGGAGGGGCGACGGTGATGGGCAGTTTTCCGTATCCGCGAAACGGAATCGTAAAATTGGACTACGAATTCATTTTAATCTTTAAAAAACCTGGCATGCCGCCAAGGGTGGATAGCGAAATAAGAGAGAGGTCAAAGTTGAGCAAAGAAGAATGGAATGAATATTTCAGAGGGCATTGGACCTTTGCAGGAACGAGACAGGACGGGCACATAGCGGTATTTCCCGAAGAACTGCCAAAGCGACTTATAAAAATGTTTTCTTTCGTGGGCGATACTGTTTTGGATCCATTCTTGGGGAGCGGGACGACTTCGCTCGCCGCCGCTCACTTAGACCGGCGATCCGTCGGTTACGAAATCAATGGCGAATTCCTTCCATTTATACGCAGCAAGTTGGCTGGAATTCCATCAGTTGAGGTTTTCGCGCAGGAATCCTCTGTCGTCGATTTCGGTAAAACGATAGAAACTTTCCCCTATATTTTTAGAGATCCGCACAAGTTAGATAAAAAGATCGACCTTAAGTCTTTGCAATTCGGTTCAAGAATTGACGGTCAGCAACGAGCGGAAAGGAACGACCTGTTTTCCATAAAAGAAATCATCAGCCCGGAGCTCATGCGACTTAGTAATGGGCTACTCGTTAGGCTTATTGGTATCAAGCAGAAACCGGAAGCGAACGGTCGAGCCGTCGCGTTTTTGGCGGCAAAAACGAAGGGTCAAAAAGTGTTTCTGCGGTTTGATGCCCGGAAATACGACGAAAAAGAAAATTTATTGGTGTATCTGTATCTACAGAATAAAACATTTATCAATGCCCACTTGTTGAAACTAGGATTAGCGTTGCCGGACACCAAGTTGGAATATCGATATAAAGATAAATTTGCCGTTTTGGCATCCCAACAGCATGGCTAAAGAATGGATCTTGAATAGTGCCATGAACAGGTTCCAGTTGAATTTTAAGCGGAATGTTGGACCAACCTCGGAATCAATTCGGAAATGCGTACCCAAAACGCTTGGTGATTGGCGCGAATATTATTTTTCGCATGTAAAACCGCGGGAACATATCGTCGAGCTGGGCAAGAAATTATATGTAAAAATTACAGAGGTGATCCAGTCGGAGGTTGCGGATATTACGGAACAAGATTGCATCGATTACATGGTACAACTCGTGATCGATAGAACCTTTGATGGTTATCAAACTGAGATACAAATCATATACGGGCAGTTACAGAAAGCATTGGGAACCGACATTAAATCGGCATCCGATGAGTGGGACCGATTATTTAATGTCGATTTTTATATTCAAATTGGACCAAAATTTATCGGGTTGCAGATAAAACCAGTAAACAGCAGTGTGCAGTTATCGGAAATCTTTAAGGAGCATCGCTTACAGTTGGAATCGCATAAAAAATTTACCGAAAAATATGGCGGCAAGGTGTTCTATGTTTTCTCTGTAAGAAACGGACAGGAAAAGAAAATAGCAAACGAAGATGTTGTTGCTGAAATCAAAGAGGAGATTCGGCGCTTGGATGATCAGCTGAAAAATCACTAAAGAACGCCAGTTGACAAGGCCCGCGCGGCTTTGCTA
>CAZAIV010000109.1:0-1637 GCA_964485315.1 uncultured Gammaproteobacteria bacterium | reverse complement strand
TGCTAAGAGTGATCCGGCCGTGTTACTCCCGATCCCCGGAAGATTGCATAATGACTCTTTCTGTTTTGGAATAATTCCATGATGTATCTTTTCAATAAGTTGCGCGGATTTTTGAAGATAGATCGCTCTTCTGTTGTATCCCAATCCCTGCCATTGCGATAGCACGGAGACGGATGTGGCATGTGCCAAATCATGAATTGTTGGAAATTTCCTAATAAAAGATTCATACTTTGGAATGACGCGGGCGACCTGGGTTTGTTGGAGCATTATTTCAGAAACGAGAATATGATAGGGGTCTTGGGTATTTCTCCATGGCAGGGATCTTCCCTTCTGTTTGTAAAAGTTCCATATCGTATTTTGGAATTGGGTAATATTCCTCGCATGAAGTTTCATAAAATAGCATGTTCTTTAAAGCTATACCATGTATGACTGGTAACGATGACGTGATCAATAACATGAATGCCAAGTATGACGCCAACAGACTGTAGTCTTTTTTTGAGTGCAATATCTTCTGAAGATGGTTCTGCCAGCCCGGATGGATGATTATGCGCAAGAATGATTTGTGCTGCAAGCAGTCGGACTGCCGGTTCAAATACTTCTCGAGGATGTACAAGACTCGCATTCAAAGTTCCGATAGATATAATTTCTTGTTGAATATATTGGTTACGCACATCAAGATAAAACGCGATAAAATGTTCTTTCTTTTTTCCGCGCAGCGATGACAAAGATGAAAATATATCTTTCGGTGAGAGAAGTGGAGATAAGGGTTTTCTTTGATTGATGCGTCGGGCAAGTTCTATACAAGCGAGGATGGACGCAAGTTTTGCTTCACCAAGGCCGGATATTTTTTGTAATTGCTTTACTGATTTCTCATGAAATTGATCGAGGGGAATGTGTCTGAGAATTTCTGCCGCAACCCGTATTGCATTTTTATGCTTTGTCCCGGTTCCAATCAGTAGTGCGAGCAATTCTGCATCAGTTAAATAGTGTGCGCCCTTTGAGCGCAATTTCATACGAGGTTGATCATATTTTGGCAAAGAAGAAATTTTCATATTTTGCTATATTATACCCGACGCTTTATTACACAGATTGAAATCAGTTGACAATTTATGCTATGAAACTCTATAGTAAGAGGATACACATCAAGAGTGATGGTGAGAGTAACGGCTCGTAGAAACCATCCAGCAACCGAATAACACGGTGCTTCGTCCGTCCGAGAGGAAAGATGTGGCTTTTAAAGAAGCAAATTATTAATTTGCCTCTCGGAAGAGAGGTTTTTTTATGGGAATATTACATACATTTACATCGGAATCAGTCTGTTCGGGCCATCCGGATAAGATATGTGATCGGATTAGTGATGCGATTGTTGATGCGGTGTTGCGACAAGATCCGCAGGGAAAAGTTGCCGTTGAGACGTTGGTGACGGTTGATAAAGTCGTACTTGCCGGAGAAATACGGGCAAAAGCGCGAGTGCATTTTGATACGATAGCCCGCGATCAAATACGTAAATTAGGGTATATAAGTAATATATTTCATTTTTCAACCCGTTCATCCATTGATGTATACATTCACACGCAATCTCCCGAAATTGCGGTTGGGGTAGATGCTGATGGTGCCGGAGATCAAGGAATGATGTT
>CAZAIV010000108.1:0-6727 GCA_964485315.1 uncultured Gammaproteobacteria bacterium | reverse complement strand
CTTGTTGCAGTCCGTAGACGTCAAGCATACATGGTTTCTGTGATGCAATTGTTTGAAACTTACCGTAGAATAAATAAATTTTCTCATATTTAAGAAGCGTAGAGAGTAAATCGATCAACGACTGGTATTGAATATCGATGTCAGGCAGGTCTTTATAGGTATATCGCATTCTCAGACCTGCTTCGTCCATTAAGCTTTGCCCCAGTTTTCCTACGACGATAATATCAGTCTGATTTTTCTTAATGAATTCCGCGAATACTGCAAATGTCTGCTGGACAATTTCTCCATAAAGGCGTGTGTTTGCAGAGAGGAACACAGTCACTGATTTCCCGTTTTTTTGAGAAATAATCTTACTTGGAATCTTTTTCTTTTGTAGTATTTGCATGACTTGGTCCGCGTAAGATGACTGGAGCTGTTGATAGAATTGTTCCAGTTCATCGATGAAACTGCGGTTAGTTAATACATTTCTTCGTATTTTACGCATGTGGATAGCTGCGACTTCTTCATACGTCTGAACGAGAAGCTTCATACTGTCCATTTGGTCTGCAAGAACATCGACTTGTTTTTTATTTATCATAGTATCTTATCTTAAATCGTAAAAAATCAAATCTTATTTTCCGGTCGTCTGTACCGGTACATCTTGTTTTGTTATAGTTGACTGATCATTTGTAGTCACAGGCTCATAACTTTTAGGCGTAACATTGATCGTGGCAAAAAGACTCACTATGTCTTTCGCAATCATCGTTAACAGTTCATTCAGCGAGTTTGCCTTTGCAATCATGCTATCAACTGTATCATGGAATACCTGATTATGCATATATGCCTCCAGAACTTTATGTATATCTTCTTTCATCTCAATTAAACTTTTTGTATTCCAGAATCCATACCATAGAACACCGAATATAAATAACTGTAAAGAAGTATGATAAACGAGCTCAGCTTCTTGATCGAAGAACGTCAAAACCCGGTCACCTGTTGTCAAGATGCCTTTAATATTACTTGTCGCCTCCGTGCCGAAATGTGAGAATTTCTCTATTCGTTCACGAAGCGTCAGGAAACTGATCGCTTCCCTATTAATGCTTCGTTTGAGACCGGATTGTGTCTGACGTCCGACACGACTTACAGAGAGAGAAGGGTTAATAGCCGGACGGCGTCCCTTTGAAAATAGATCAAGATCAAAATAAATATGCCCATCAGTCATAGACATCAGATTTGTTTGAATATAGCCGGCGAGGTCTCCTTCCACAGTTTCAACAACAGGAAAGCACGTAATTGAATTTTCTCCACGCGTTGTTATGAAATTTCCTGCCCGTTCCAGAAGTCTAGCGTGCGTATAGAAAATATCTCCAGGATAAGAATTTCTTCCGGGAAAACGGCCGGAGAGTAAAGCGATTTCACGATAGAACTTTGCGTGCGTAGACAAATCGTCAAGAACTAAAAGCACATCTTGTCCCTGGTCTCTGAAGTATTCGGCTAGGGTCATAGCACAGTAGGGAGTCAAGTAAATGACCGAAGTCGGATCATCAGATGTTGAAGCAATCACAATAACCTGATCCCTGATATTATTTTTTATGAAGAATTCCTCAGCTGCCTTAATGTCCAGGCGTTTTTTACCGATTGCCGCATAGATGCAGAGCGTATTTTGCTTCGCCTGTGTCAGAATTGACTGAAAAAGGAAATTTGTTTTCCCTGTCTTTCGATCGCCGACAACTAACTCACGCTGGCCCTTTCCCAGTGTTATCAGCATATCAACGAGCGTCACTCCTGTATCAAATGTTTTACTGATCCGCTTTCGGGTATCAATTCCTCCGGGCGCGATATCTATTTCCTGATATGCGGCAGGCTTTGTAAATGTTTTAAACTTGTCAAGAAGATTGCCAAACGGATCAATAGTTTGAGAGATATATTCTTTTCCTACAGGCATTCCGAAAAGTGTGTTTGTTCTTGCCACCTGTGTACCTACTTTGATGGGTTTCTTACTAAAAACAAGTATTTGGATAGAGTCTTCATAAAGAGTATCAACCATCCCGGTTTCTCCGGATTGAAAGAGGACTACCTCATGCGGACGTGCTGAGGGTAACCCGGTAACCGTGGCAAGAGAGGATGATGCCTCTTCGACATACCCGATTTCACCGGCAGATTGTAAGTATTGGGCAAATGTATGCATAGTGTTTCGACATAAAAGGTAGCTTTTACAGAATTTTTATGTTTTCTCTTTTATGTTTTAGCATTCTCAAAATAGTCATCCAGTTTTCTTTTAATTGACGCATTCAAATATCTTCCTTTATACATCACCACAGCGCCTCCCAAAATCGTCGAATCCACATGTATTTCAAGCAATGTTTCCACGCCGAAGATTTGTTTACAATAGAGTCCTATGTTTCGTTGTAACGACTCAGTGGGGAAATGGGCGATCGTTATAGAGACGATAGCGCAAGCCCGCACATCGCTCTGTAAACGCTGTAAGAAGGATTTAATGACTTGTTGGCTGCTTATGTTCGCATTGTTCTGTCGTAGGCTATATTCCAGGGCGTCAACAATGTCCGCATTCATGTTCTCCTCCAAAATTTCAAGCACTCCTTTTCTATCGAGAAGGTAAAGCCGCGCGAGTATGGTGTCAATGCGTTCTACAAGTTCGTTTGCTTCTTTTGTTGTCAATACAACGCTCAGAAACGATGTGAAAAAAGAATTGTCATTCATACGACTTCTATCCGCTTTGCTTTTTCAGTTCTTGGAGAGCGGATTTAATTAATAGCTCTTGTTGATCTATGGTTAATCCGTTACTAAGGACATAGTTTGCTATAGTATGCATGCGTTGAGAAGCTGCTTGATCGATCTCATCAAATTTATTTTTCTTATATTCCGAGACTTCTTTCTCGACTTGTTCATATGCCTGTTCTATCTTTGAAGAGACAATTTTCTGAGAACTTACCGTTTGTTCTTCTAAAATTGTTTTGAATGCATCAATCTCCTTATTTGCGGCATCTGTGATAGTCTCTGATGTATTCTTAAATAGTTTGACCGCTTCATTTTTTGTGTCTTGCAGCGCGGATTGATACTCAGTATTCAGTAACTCATTAATTTTTCCGAATGCCTCAACCTGCCCTGACACAATATGTGAAAGCTTATGCTGCATAAGATCTTTCTCGTCGGCGCTGAAAAGTTTTGCCTCAGTAAGCAGATCTGTTGCTTTTGTATTTGCTTGCTTGATAATCTCTTCAGTTTGCTCCTGCACCTTCGCAAGAGCTTTGACAGATCTCGCATCGGCGCTTCGTTTTAGTATCTTATTTTCATTCTCAATCGTTCGGATTTGATGGAGAAACCGTGCGTAACTGTCTACAACAAACAGCAAACCAATAGCAAGAATAACAAGCGTGATAACGAAAAAAACGAATAAGGCAGGTGAAATAAACATAACAGTATCTAGAATCTAGAATCTAGAGTCTAGTATCTAGCATTGAGAATGTAAAATTCTAGATACCAGATACCATATTCCAGATACTCTTCTCATATTACGAGAATTAAGTATGCTATGACAATACCGATAATCATAATGCCCAACATCATCATCAAATTAAGCCCGATACTGAACATGATGACTCTGCTTGCGAGAGGATTGCGCCCGAGCGCCTCAACGCCTGTTGTGATAATACGGCCAAAATAACCGACTCCTATTCCGAATGCAAGAAGAATAACCAGCGCCGCAGAAATATACCGAATAAGACCGGCCGGTCCGATATAAGGATTAGTAAACGCTTGTCTCATAGAAGAAACCAGATTATTGCTTCCGTTTGTCGGGGAGGTGTAGTATCCGAAGTTTAAATTTGTTAATACCAAACCGACGGTTTTGGGACTGGAAGCATCATAGTTTTCCAATGCGGTTCCTATGACATATCCGTCCTGCGTTGCTTTTTGTCCAACACCGGGTGTCGTGGACGTCGTAATCAGGTCTCCTTTCTCGATTTTCCCGTTTGCAGTAGTGACTAACACGTACGTTCTTCCTTCGGAAAGGACTGCATGGCTTGTCGCGGGGTTTGCATTTTTATTTTCCAGCGCAACGGAAGGATTCTCTGTAACAACTGAGAATGCGGTAGGATCATAAGCAAGGGTCGTCAAATGGTAATTCTTATTACTAAAGCTGACAATAGAGCCCTGTTTAATATTTTTGTCATATATATCAATATAAATTGCAACTCCTGAAGACAATTGTTGCGCAAAAGCAATAGGAGAAAAGGAAAAATGGCTCACGAAAAAACTTATACAAATCGTGGCCAAAAGAATTATGAATTTTAGTTTTTTCATCACTTCAAGGATATTTTCTATCCTTATTTTAAATGTATCGCAATTGTTTACTAAATGTCAATGAAGGGTTTTTAAAATTTAGCTTCAAATATCTTAAAAAGAAGTATTGACATGCCGTGAAAAAATATGTTTCAATGATAGTACACTAAAGTTATACATTTAGCCTTTAATTGTATAACTTTAAAAACTACCTTGAAAAAACTGCCCGATTCACAAAGTAAAACAATATTTTTAACTGTTCAGGAAGCAGCTGTTAAGTTGAAAATTTCGGGACAAACTCTTCGGCGTTGGGATGAAAGCGGTATTTTAGTACCTCTGAGAACTGCAGGTAATCAACGGCGCTATACATTAGAGCAACTTATCCGGTTCAAGCAAAGTAAGAAAAAAACTTTTCCGTCAGCGTCAATACAGGCAGCTCTTCCTTCTTCAGAAAACGTTACCGCTTCTCAATCCCAATCATTTGCCGGTTTTGAAAACAGTCTTTTAAGGAAGAGAAGCAACACTCAACAGGATTCTGAAAGAGATGTTTCTCAGGAAAACAATCCAAGTCCTATAACAAACATAGCAAATACAGCTCATGTTCTCTTAGAAAAAGAAGAAGAGAGGGATTATTCGTTACGGACAACTGCTGACAGACACGATATACAAAGACATGACGAGTTAGAGGAAAAGGAAAATTCTCATACAAACAAACCTCTACATTTAGCCTCATTTTTTTCAACATCTTCTCGCGGGAAATTTATGCTATATGGGTCAGCTCTAGGGCTTTCGATTGTTGTTTTGATGATCACTGCAGTTTTATTGTCACCCGAAAATTCTTCCCGAAACCTCCTGTATGTCTTGATGAACAATGTGATAGGACAAGGAGAAAAGTCTGTAATTAATAAGCCTATAAGTAATCCTTCTGCAGTTTTGGCAGCACAAGCATTGCAACCTGATTTGCTGTTCAGCGTGAATATCCCAAGCGTTTTCAGCGCGCAAGCAGAGTTTAAAGAAAATGTTGTTATGGATAAACAATTGAAGGTCACAGGATTGTCGACGCTTAACGGCGGTATCGTGACGAACGGAGGAAACGTTAACGCGGGTAATGGGAATTTGACTGCCTCAAATGTTATTTACTCTATCAAAGCGGGGCAAAACATAACAGTGACTCCTGGCCAGAACCCCACAATCAGCGCAAATATTCCTGCAGGGACGACACTGCAAGGGCAGAGTGGCGACTTAACGCTTGCTGCAGGAAGCGGCATCAGTATCGACGGACTGAAAATATCAAATAGTGACACCGGCTCCAGTCAAAATATCTTTAAAAATATTGTCGTTTCAGGTCAGTCAACTATCACTACGGGAAGCAATAATGACTCACTTGAATTTGTTGCAGGAACAGGTATTGTTTTGACTACCAACACGACGGATAAGCAAGTCTCAATTGCTGCCCAAAACACAAGTCAATGGATCACAAACGGAACGAGCATTTACTACAATACCGGAGATGTGGGTATTGGCACAACAAATCCATCTCAAGCTTTGGATGTTAATGGGAATATACAGATTGCTACAAATAGCAGTCTTATGTTGGGGTCTGATACGGTAAATAGTTTTTCAGGAAATGGTTTGGTTATATCCAGTGGATCATTGGGTGTCAATCTTCTGAGTACTGCCAATACAACGAGCACCACGAGCTCAATTTCTGGTTTAGAGTTTGCAGGAGGAAGTAATCAATTATCATTAATTAGAGGTTGTCTCAATAGTCAAGTTTTACAATGGGATAGTACAAATAAAGTCTGGCAATGTGCCACAGTAGCCAGCGGTTCAAGCGGAGTGATAAATATTGATAATGGTCCATTTACCCAATATACAAGCGTTGATACTGTTGACTTCTTGAAACCTGATTTCATTGCCAGTCAAAGTGGATCTGTTGCGAATATCTCAATCGACTATGCAGGGACGCATATAGCACAGACGAACAATGCGGAGACAATTAGCGGATTATGGAACTTTACTACTCCTTTTCAGGTTAGTGGAACTGCCGTCTTTGATGCGTCGCGTAATTTGCAAAATATTGCCGGAGTTGCAACTGATCTTAATCCGACAGCGGCGAATACGTATAATTTAGGATCAAGCGCAGCTAACCAATATAATACTATTTATGGTAACACAATATATCAAAACGGTAATCAAGTCTGTGATTTGGGTGGGAATTGTTCCGGTCTTACTGTTACTTATTGGAATCAGATAAATGGCGTCCTTTCTCCTAAAAACTCTACGGTCGATTTTCTTGTAGGTGGGACAAGTACCACATCGGCGAAATTTGCCTTCAGTGGGGTAAACAGCGGGACACCGGTAGCCAGTCTTTCCGCGCAGACAGGCAACACCGGATTATCACTGGACGCGAGCGGGAATATCCAGACGTATGATAACCAGAGTC
>CAZAIV010000107.1:0-5250 GCA_964485315.1 uncultured Gammaproteobacteria bacterium | reverse complement strand
GTTAGCTGATCATTTAACAAAGTGGGGTAATGTCAGATAATACCCGTCTTGCTTTACGCAACATTTTCATGATATGATGACGCTTCTCCTGCTCATTTCTGCCTCAAAAATATGTCTTTCTCTACAAGGTTCATTCGTCGGCGTCAGTGGAAAAAAAAACTTTCGCTTCGTCGTCCGGTCCGTTTCGTCCGAAGATATCCGTTCCGCGCATTTTTTATAACGCTTGGTCTTTTATTCGGAGTTATTATTATCGGCAACATAGTTTCTAATGCAGGGAATAAACAAGCCGCCACAACGCCGCAAATCAAGCAGGTACAGGTGTACCAAATCGGCACATTGCCGAAAGTGACGTTTCAGGCAAAAATTGAAAAATCTGGAGTCATCCAAATCAACACGCAGACAAGCGGAATCGTACAAACAATCGATGTCCAGGAAGGACAACAGGTCAGTCGGGGAGATACGCTTCTGAATCTTTCATCCAATTACCAGGGAGGCAATGCGCCCGCAATTCAATCGCAAATTGTGGAGAAGCAAAACAAAATTACCCAGAGCACGTATCAGGAGCAGAAAAATTTGATCAATACACAGCGCGATTTGGCGAATAACACACAGTCCAATAATGATCAACTCAGAAATTTAACAGCGCAATCCGCAACCGAAGCAGCCGGTTTAATCAACCAAAATCAGGATATTTTAAATACAATAACCGATCAACTAAACACGTTACAGAATAATGAGACAAACGGAGCCCCGCTGCCGACAGGAAACACGCAAACATATGACCAATTAATTCTACAATCCAAACAATTGCAAGCGCAATATCAGGGAACAATTAATCAACTTAATACCCAACAGCGACAACTCGCGTATCAGGCAGACGCAAGTCAACCGTTTACACAGATGCAATATAATCAACGTGATATCACGCTGAAACAATTGGATATTCAGGAGAAAACGCTTGATATCAATAAAGAAATCAGTTCTCTTCAGTTGCAGCTCGCGGAAGTAAACGCGTCCCTTATGTATCCTGCTTCTCCATGTGACGGAATTGTGGACAGGGTTTATGCGACATTCGGCCAGTCGGTCACACCCGGAACGCAATTGCTCTCGATTTCGTGTGATCAGCAATCTGTCAAAGCAGTGGTACAAATCCCTGCTAATTTGGCAAGCGCCGTATCCAGGGTCGAACCCACTCTTATTCATCTGGATGACCAGACAATTTCCGAAACACCCGATTATGTCTCCCGAGACGCAACCGACGGCACGCTGTATAGTGTCATCTATCATTTGCCCGATCACGCGCAAATGTATATCACGAACGGCAATTATATAACGGCGGATGTTCCGGTCGGTTTGCAGAACACAAGCGCCGTGGATCCGTATGTTCCGTTGGATGCAATTTACCAAACGGAAAACAGCGCGTATATTTTCGTCGTCGATCATGGAAAAGCGAAAAGTGAAGCAGTTCAGTTGGGTACAGTGTACGGTCGTTTCGTGAGTGTAAATAACGGCATAAATAATGGTGATCAGATTATCCTCAACCGAAACATTGTGAACGGAGACAGAGTGACAGTCAGCAAATAGCTGTCATCCCCGACCTGATCGGGGATCCAATTAACACATCAGTAGTACTAATTAGATTCCCGCATTCGCGGGAACGACAAAAAGTATGGCCAGACGTCTTGCATCATATATGTCTCAACTCAAATTCGATCCCAAACTCGATCATATATTCGTGGCAAAATATTATAAGAATCCGCGGCTTGTAACACTCGTTATTATGTTAATCCTGCTCGCCGGAATTTTCAGTTTGCTGAATATTCCACGCGTATTAAATCCGAATATTAATTTCCCTCTTATCATCGTTTCTACCGCATATCCCGGCGCAGGCCCGCAAGACGTGGAATCACTTGTCACTATTCCTATCGAAGACGCGGTACTGGGACTTGCGAATGTAAAGACCGTCACGTCGACATCGCAGGATTCTTCATCGGTTATACAGATTCAGTTTAATGACAATGTCGACCCTGATAAAGCGAAAAACGATGTCCAATCGGCAGTTGACGGCGTAACCGGTCTCCCGACAGATGTGCAAAAGTCAACAGTCATGAAAATTGATTTCCAGCATGTTCCCGTATGGTCGTTTATCGTGAGCGGAAAAACAGATGCCGCGAGCTTGAACCGTTTCGCGCAGATTTTGAGAGATAATATTAAAAACGTCTCTACTGTCCAAAGCGTTACGACCAGTGGCTTAAATACGCAAGAAATACAAGTCATTATCAAACCCACGGCGATTACTACGTATCAACTGAATCCGACACAAATATCCGGATTGATTAAATCCGCTATCAGTTCGTATCCGGCCGGCAATGTCGAAACAAATCATTCCACATTTTCTTTCACCATTGATCCTTCAATCCGTTCCGTAGATGATATACGGAATATACAATTGCAAATCAACGGAAAACCTGTCCCGCTGTCTGATATCGCGAACGTCTATCAGCGGTCGCAGCCGGATCAATTCCAATCATTTTATGCAACTGCGACGCAAACTCCGGAAAACGGTATTACATTTAATGTCTATAAAACAGATGCGTCCAGTATCGACCAATCAGTGCATGATGTGGAAACAGTAGTCGATCAGACGATGAAAGAATATCACAATCAGTTTTCAGTCGTGAATGAGATGAATACGTCTGAGCAAATTGATAAGCAATTCAGTGATCTGTATCGGGATTTTTCCATCACTGTTTTACTCGTATTTACCACATTATTTATCTTCGTCGGTATGCGCCAGGCAATTATTGCCCTTCTTTCAACGCCATTAACTTTTTTGATAACGTTCACGGTAATGAACGTGACAGGCATTCCCTTATCGTTTATTGCAATTTTTGCTCTTTTGCTTTCTCTCGGGTTATTAGTCGATGATACGATTGTGGTCATTTCAGCTATGACATATTATTACCGGACAGGAAGATTTACGCCGTTCCAAACGGCGCTACTTGTCTGGCGTGATTTTCTTCCTGCAATTAGCACAACGACGATCACAACTGTGTGGGCATTTCTTCCGCTGCTCCTTTCATCAGGTATCATCGGGCAATTTATCAGGGCAATTCCGATTGTTGTTTCGTCAACCCTTCTTGGGTCGTATCTGATTGCGATATTCGTTACTTTACCATTATTGATTATTGTTCTTAAACCGCATATCCCTCGCCGCGTGAAAATCACGGGGAAAATCCTATTAGTCATTGTTGTGGTCGCAACGTTTCTCATATTGTTACCGAAAGGCAGGTTATATCCGCTTGAACTTCTGGTCTTATGTATTTTTCTCTTCGTACTGTTCAATGTCTGGTCTTTTTTGTTAACAAAAATCGCGTTTTCATTTCATAAAAGATTTAAAGGTCACACATTGGTACTGCGAATGCCGTATTATTTCAATCACGGTATTATTCACATAGAGGAAATTGCCGAACGGTACAAGGCGCTTATGCATGATATTCTCGACTCGTCCAAACTCCGCCGGAGAATTTTGGTCATGGTGATTGTGTTTTCCTTGTTCTCGTATCTTTTATTGCCTTTTGGGCTTGTCCGGAACGAATTTTTCCCTTCCGAAGATACAGACGCCTTTTTCATAAATCTGGAATTACCCGCAGGAACGAATATACAAACGACGACCACGGAAGGGCTCAGGTTATTGGAAAAACTCCGCAAGACACCGGGCATCGCGTTCGTTACTATGGATGTCGGCACGGGAGCAAGCGGAGGATTCGGCAACGGTGGATCGGGGAGTAATTTAGCATCATTTACGCTCGTCCTTCCCCCGGCAGATCAGCGGAAAGCGGGTTCAATAGTCATAGCGCAGAATGTCCGTGACCAATATGCGAATTATCAGACAGGAACACTACAAGTAATAGAAGAGAGCAGCGGACCACCGGCCGGAGCTGATGTGCAAATAAAGCTGTTTGGCAGCGATTTGACGACGCTGGATGCGTATGCAAATAAAGTGGAAAATTTTCTGAAAAAACAACCGGGCCTGACAAATATTGATAAATCCATCAAGCCGGGGACAAGCAAAATTTCATTTGTTCCTGACAAAACCAAACTCGCTGCCAATAATTTGACTGTCGATCAACTCGGCGTATGGATTAGGCTATTCGCCAGCGGCATGAAAGCGGATGACATCAGATATTCCGATGTCGGAGGAAATGATAAAACTGATATTACCATCCGCATGACGAATCAGGCGGAATTTGCAGAAAACATCGGCAGTATTATGATACCGACGGCCAATGGGTCTGTGCCTCTTTTGTCTCTGGGACATGTAACACTGGAAGCAAACCCGACGCTTATAACGCGGGAAGCAGGGAAGAGAACTATTTCAGTTACCGCATCGGTCAGCGGCGGCCATTCTGTTTCACTGGCAAATCAGCTTCTGACGGATTACGCGAACAACGGCTTGGATCTGCCAACCGGATATTCATGGTCAACCGGCGGAGTGAACCAGCAGAATCAGGAATCGGTCACATCGATTCTGGAGGCAATGGTATTATCATTCCTTCTCATTATCATTACGATGGTTGTACAATTCGGATCATTCAGAAAAGCGCTTATCGTGATGCTTGTCATTCCGTTATCGATTTCAGGCGTTTTCGTTTTGTTTGCTTTGACCCATACGCCGTTATCTTTTCCTGCTCTGATCGGAGTTCTTGCGCTGTTTGGTATCGTGGTAAAAAATTCTATTCTTATCGTGGATAAAATTAATCAAAATTACAGAATCGGTATGACCCATGTAGAAGCAGTCGCCGATGCCGCGTCCAGCCGATTAGAACCAATCGCCCTCACATCATTTGCGACAATCATAGGACTTATACCGATCACACTTTCCGATCCGTTGTGGCGCGGTCTGGGAGGCGCAATCATCGCCGGTTTGGCATTCTCGGGAACTATCATGCTCTTCTTCATTCCGGTTGTATATTATTATTGGTTTAGAAACGATCACACAATAGATAAACAAAAATAAATTCTTCAAAAAATGTCCAATAATAATATTGATCTATTTAGACTGATTTAATATATATTGACACCTCACGCTCTACAGGTGGTAGTATGTAGATCAGATTTTGATTGATTGCTGACCGCAAACGGAGGCAGATTCTACCCAATATTTTTCTTAATAACTCATCTTACGCAAATAAGTTTCTGGTAAGCGATACGCCAGCAGGAGGAGAGCGCATCCAGAATCGATTCTGG
>CAZAIV010000106.1:0-7889 GCA_964485315.1 uncultured Gammaproteobacteria bacterium | reverse complement strand
AACCATTTTTACCAACCCTTAAAGACTATCTGTTTACTGGCATACAGGAAAAATATCCTCAATACAAACATCCCCCTTCATTTGCACTCTAAGCCTGTTGTCTAATCCTGAGGTATTACTCATCAAATATTTGTCATTCTTTCTTCTTGGGAGTAAAATAAGAAAGAGATATGGAAAAGATAAAACGAAAATTTGAAAAAATAAAAGCAGCGTTGAAGAAATTTGAGCGTCTTCGATTGCGGAAAATGCATTTGGATTATTTGGCGGGGCTTTTGACATTGCCGGTTTTGCTGACCGCAATTGTTTTAAATTTAAATAATTTAAATAGGCCTGCCGCACCTGTGAAAGAGAATGCATCACCGTCTCCTCAGGTTATTATTATTCCGGCGACATCTGCTCCTGTGCCGACAATATCAAATGTATGTAAGAAGTCGGTTGGGCCGGTCATTATAACGTATCCTCAGGAAGGGCAAACAGTGGCGGATAATCCTGTTTGCATTTTGATTGATTATTCTGATCAGAATTATTGTTCTGTTGTTTGGTCATACAGCATTAATAACGGATCATGGTCCGACTACAATACAAACGCTCCATGTCTGTATAATCTGCCAAACGGGAGTATCCAATTCCAGCTTCGTGTAAACAGCACGGTTTCAACAGACACGAAGACGTTCATAAGAAACTTCACTTACACTGGAGCGAATAATCCTGTTATTACACCGACGCCGACACTTACAGTAACACCGACACCGACATTAACACCCATACCTACACCTCTTCCTACATCTTCGTCTGCATCCTCTTCGGCACAATAGCGTTTACTTAGATCCTCTTGCGCGATGAAAAAAAATCCTTCTTAATAGAGATATGGAGAAAAAAATAGAAGAGGCGCTTGCCGCTCCGTCCGTTGTTTTGGAAAAAAGTATTGATGCGACGAAAAAGCTCGGGAAAGATACGTATGACATCGGACATGTGAAACGCGCGCATAGCTTTTGGGTGAATCTTGGTCCCGGACTTATTACCGGAGCTGCTGATGATGATCCTTCCGGTATCGCGACATATTCACAGACAGGCGCTCAGTATGGTTTTCAGTTGCTTTGGCTTGCGGGTTTTACATTTCCGTTGATGGCGATTGTCCAGGAGATGTGCGCGAGAATCGGATTAATGACAGGCAGAGGACTTGCCGGAAACATCAGAATTAATTATCCCAGATGGGTGTTATATACATGCGCGCTTCTATTATTTGTCGCGAATACACTCAATATTGGGGCGGATATCGGCGCGATGGCAAAGGCTGTGGAACTGATACTGCCGCATCTTCCCTTTTGGTTCTTAACAATATCCTTTACTTTTTTTTGTCTGCTTCTTCAGATATTCACTTCGTATGAACAATATGCCAAATATTTAAAATATTTGGTACTCGTGCTTTTTTCTTATATCGCCACTGCTTTTTTCGCACACATCGATTTTTCGCAACTGATAAAACATAGCATTATTCCTTCGATTACGCCTTCGAAAAATCAATTCTTCCTGATTACCGGTATTTTGGGAACGACAATATCTCCGTATCTTTTTTTCTGGCAAACATCGCATGAAGTCGAAGAAGAAATTTTACATGGGAAAACATCCATTCGTCTCCGTCAGGGAGAGGTAACGAATAAAGAGGTAAAGAAAATGCGAGTCGACGTGTGGACGGGGATGTTTGTATCAAATCTGGTCATGTATTTCATCATTGCCACTTGTGCTGCCGTTCTCTTTACGCATGGAATCACGAATATTGCGACTGCTTCAGATGCAGCTGCGGCGCTTCGTCCGTTCGCGGGTGATTATGCGTTTTTCTTATTCGCAATCGGAATTATCGGCATGGGTCTTTTGGCAGTTCCCGTTCTTGCCGGATCTGCAGCCTATACCGTCGCGGAAAGTTTCAATTTGCGCTCCGGACTCTACCGGAAATTACATCAGGCGCGCGCGTTTTACGGAGTGATTATTTTTTCAATGCTGATCGGCTTGGCAATCAACTTCTTAGGAATAGATCCGATCAGAATGTTGATCTACTCTGCCGTCGCGAACGGTTTAGTCGCGCCTTTAATATTGTTCTTGATAGTCCACATGACGAGTAATAAAAAAGTAGTCAAAGACCGAGTGAACGGGTCACTCATTGCAGTGCTCGGTTGGTATGTTACAGGAATCATGGTTCTCTCCGGTATCGCGACTATTGTGTCTGTTTTTATCAGCTGAGGAGTCAGTCTACGTATTTTTGGTAATGGCCGTACGGATAATGTAATTTCGTTTTATCTTTATACGGGCCGAATATTTTTATTGAAATATATCCTTTTAGCCATGTCCACAAAAGACGGAACATTCCCATTTGCCTTGCTCTTCGGACAGAATGAAAGATTGTCGGTGTCAATAAAAGGCAATATTTCGTGCCCTTTTTTGCAGAACGCCAACCGTAGTCTATATCTTCTCCGTAAAATATCGCGTTATTGAATCCGCCGATTGCGGCGTGATTGTGTTTGGTTGTAAAAAGGTTTTCTCCGGTAACAATTGTATCAATTGATGAGAGAAGAATGACGAATAAACGAACGAACGCGATGATAACATAATCGAATACATGTTTACTTGTCGGCCACGGAATGGAGCTTCCGACGAAATCCGATTCGGCAGGAAGTTTTTGCAAAGCATCTTTGAGAAACGTTTTTGATAATCGCATATCCGCATCAAGGAAAAGAAGATACGGATACTTCGCTATCGCGGTCCCTGCGTTTCTTTGGATGGATATTCCTCGTTTTCCCTGTATGATTTCTAAATCCTGCAGTTTCTTTTTATATGTTTGTGCGACTGCTATCGTGTGATCTGTAGATTGTCCATCCGAGACGATGACTTGCAGTTTTTCGGGATATTTCTGCAGAAGAAGCGAGTCGAGGAGTTTGGGAAGGTATTTCTCTTCATTTAATGTGGGAATAATGATGGAAAGCTCATCAATCATGTTGCTATTATAGCAAAAATTTCAGTTTCGGATCTGATTTTGATTGTATATAGAATATTTAGTTATCGTGTGATATAGTACCAGGCATGACAGGAATTGAACGAGGTATAAGAGCGATTGATGCATACACGCTTCCCGCGAGACGACGGGTAGCAGCCGGTGTGGTGGGAAAAATTCTTCCATACGAAAAAGATGGGGAGCGTACCTTCCTAGAACAACAAGCCGAACAAACAAGAAAAATTGGAGAACATTTAGCACAGAGACGGGGAATGGCGGGAGTACCATTGCACTGGTCAAACGGGGACTTCGTCAGACTCCTTGTTCATCAATTTCAACAGAGCCGTGAGATACGCACACTGCCGATTCTTATACCAATTGCTGAACATCAGCGCCATGTCGTTGGGTTAGATGGCATTTCAGGTTTCACAAATGTCAATTTGTTAACAATTGTTACTGCGGATACGAAAAGGAAAGAAGAAAAGCTAAGAGCAGCGGGTAAAAAGATTCCCTGGGAAGAGCATGAAGAAGGGTATGGTACGAAGGAATATATAGAAAAAGCAATCCAGTTTTTAAAAGATGGCAACGTCGTTCTTCTTTCTCCCCAAGGTGCGCGATATGCAAAAATGGAACCATTTCAAGAACGGGCGATTGGTTTACTCATCGCTTATGCAAGACGAAAAGGGCTGACTGATTTTGGTTTTTTCTTTATGAGTCTAGGAATCCATAATGCGACAGATTATTCTCAACTTCGGGGATATAATCCTTTGAGACCCTATCAGATTACATATAATGAGGTTTTAACAAGGAATGAATTGGTTTTACAAGCAAAGGGGAACGATAGAACGGTTGATGAGGAAGCATATATGATTATGCGTAAAAATGCTCCAGAAGGAATGGTTTCAACTTCTTAATAGATACGTTGTGTATTGAATATTTATTATGGGAAAAGGAGAGAGTGGAGAAATACGATAAAGAAAATAATTGTTACGCCGAAAGAAAGAAAAATTGTTCCTTGGGAAAGTCTTTTTATTACACGCGGCAAATTAATTCCTATTTTCTTTCGTGCTTCCTTTACCCGATAGACATACAGGAAATTATAGATTGTCAAAAAAAGAGAGGCAATCATAAGGGAAAAAGAAGCAATGAGAGTAATATAGTTATTCATACTCATAGAGAAAATCCTCCGAAATTTACCTCCAGATCGGGATAATTTCCGCGATGAAGCCATTTCACCAGATGATGTTTTTTCTTATTAAACGGACTATTAAGAACAAGGGGCACAAGGTGATTTTGTATGGAAGTGTCCGGATTTTTTTGCGTGCTTTGATTTTGAGTAGGGCAACGGCATAATGCGTCTTGCAGATACGTTTCTATGGTATGCGGATGTTTCATATACGCAAACGTAAGCTCTTCTTCATGTGTCGGCCTGTCGAATGTGATGACGACATGTCCGATGTCCATAAGTTCGTCGATAATTCCTTCGGTTTTCGTGTCAATTTCAGTACATTTTACCTGATCAAGCAAAACTTCATTAACCTGGTGTGATGTCAATGGATTGTACGAAATATCTACAATTTTCCTGTTCGTAATAATATAAAAATGATAATACCATTCAATTACCGATCGTAACGCAGCGCTGAGAATACCAATTGTGAGAAGAAGAATAGTCGGAATAACGATAGTGATGTACGTTATAAATAGAGACGAACCCATAATCGCTACAGACCATAAAGCGACTATAAGAAAACTTAAAATAACACAAGGGACAACAAATGTCAGCCAATGCTTTCTTGCCGCAAATATAAGTTCCTCTTCAGGAAGTGTGACGAATTTTTTTTCAATGGCACGAATAAAAAAATTATCACTCATATTTTTACAAGATTTTAGCCCACTTAATTCTAGATACTATTTCTAAGTTTTGTTCAAAAAAAACGTAAGAGTTATGAAAGAGGAATAAAATGAGGAGTCAGCCTTTTAAAACGTATCCGAAACCTCTGACAGAAGTAATCAGCTTTTTCGGGGATCCGGAATCAATTTTCTTTCTTAAATACCCGATATAGACGTCAACAACACGGGTATCCACATCATACGAATATTGCCATACTCTGTTCAGAATCATCTCGCGTGAAAGAACTTTTCCGACATTCGTCATCAAATATTGTAAAAGTTTGAATTCCCGAGGGCTTAAAATAATGTCTGTTCCGCTGCGGGTAACTTTGACCGTCTGTATATCCAGCAGTAAGTCGTCAACTTGCAGTTTTTCCTCGTCAGTTATATTTTTTAACCGAGCTCTGATTCGCGCCATCAATTCATCCAGTTCAAATGGTTTTCGGATATAATCATCTGCTCCGAGTTGGAATCCGCTGACGACATCGCTCGGCTGATTTTTCGCAGTTAAAATAATCACAGGAGTCTCAGGATGCTGCCGTTTAATTTCTTGACAGACGGATTCACCGCTGATTTTTGGAAGACCTAAATCTAATACGACCAAATCGGGGCTTCGCTTTTTCACCTTTTCCAATGCCTGAGCTCCGTCATTTGCCGTGTCGACAAGATAATTACTTGCAGATAAGAATTCTTCAATGCTTGTCCTGATTGATTCATCATCTTCAACAACAAGGATTCTGTTCATAGCCATACCGGTAGTATACCAAAAGCGCCGGAATTTTTCTATGTAAGAAACATGTAAAGAGATTGCAAGACTTCTTATAGAATTCCCTTTTTTGCTTTTTTTGGTGGACAGATGCGATATAATGAGAAAAGCTGCAAGCAGAATTCTCATATATGAAATTTTCTCGTCTTTTTCCGAGCGCTATCTCAGAAGGCAAACAATCATTTCTGCAACACCTTGTCAATTTCTTTGAAGCGACCGTGATCATCCTTTTCGTCTCCGTCCTTATTCTTTCTTTTGATCAGTGGCTTGACTCCATGACGCTTTCACTCCTGTTTTTTCTTGCCATTGCTTTTAATTCCTGGAGGAGTGGATCCAGGACAGGAATTTTGTCGACGTTTTTCGCTGCAATTATGATAAATTATCTTTTTCTTATTCCGGGTAATCCTTTTCATCTTTCTTATGCAACAGTATTTTTACAATTTTTTCTTTTCTTCATTGAGGGAATATTACTGAGCTTACTTATAAGTTCGAAAAGACATGAGGATACAATTTTCGGTTATCTCCGTCGGGAGAGAGAATATAAGAAAAAAATCCTTGAAATTGAGACGAAAAATGCATCTTATGCGAAAGAAATCCATTCCCGCGATGAATTTCTTTCTATTGCCTCTCATGAATTAAAGACTCCTCTTACCTCAATGCTTCTTCAGACACAAACAGCGCTTCATAATATCCGAAGTGTATCTTTGGCAAACTTTTCCATAGAAAATCTCATGAGGATGCTTGAAAGCGTCGAACATCAAACAAAGAGACTCTCAAAAATGATCAATGATCTTCTCAGCGTTTCTCTTATTACCACGGGAAATCTCCAGCTTGAACGCGAGGAAATGGATTTGGATCAGGTTGTGCAGGAAGTACTTATTGACTTCTCACCGCGTATAGAACGTGAGAATTATAAAGTTATCTATACTGTGCATGAACCCATTGTCGGATATTGGGATAGGCTTCGGATAGAGCAAGCGATCTCAAATTTTCTCTCGAATGCGATAAAATACGGAGAACGTGAGCCAATTGAAATACGAATAAAAAAGCGGGGTAACCAAGCGGAATTTCTCATTAAGGATAACGGCATCGGCATTTCAAAAGAAAAACAGAAAAAAATATTCGAACTTTTTGAGCGGGGTGTTTCATCCGAGGATTATAAAGGACTCGGCGTCGGACTCCATATTGCGCTTGAAATTGCGAAAGCGCATGGCGGAACAATAGTAGTCTCCAGTAAACCCGGGAACGGATCCGTTTTTATCATGAAACTGCCGTTACACATGCAGGGAAGAGAGCAAAAAGAAGAAAAAAAAGAATAGGCTCAGATAATGAAAGCGTGAGAGGTTAGAAACAGGTAACTTCAGTTTTAAGTTGTTAGAGGTTTTATAATTTGAAGTAGAATTATATCTTATAGTTTGATATTTCTTCTCTTTTATGCCATACTTCACTCTATGACAAGATACGAAGTTTTTGTTCCAAGTTCCGGCAAGAAAGATTTTGCGAGTGCTATAGGAAGCGTGCAAGGGGCACGGATTATAGGGCAGTTGGAAGATCCGGATAGCAGTGTCGTAGCTGACAGAATATTAGGAGTAAGTGTGAATACACTGAAAGGTCTTCCCACAGTGAGTTTACGTTCTTTAAGCATAAAGACACTAGATCAATTATTAGCAGTAAGAGATCGTTTGGATTCGGAATTATTTCGGGGAATCGGGAAGGGAAAGACTTCTTCAATCGAGGAAGAAATAGAAAGATTTTTAAGCGATCTGCCGGAGGATGAAAGAGACGCAGTCAGGGCTCGGGAAGATTCTTATAAGAGTTTTTGGGAAATGCCGGATTCTGATGCAATCAAAGTATTTCTCATAAAAAGAGGCATCACGACTGAAGAAAAGCTATCTAAGTTAACCTTTAATGAAAAAAGAATGCTAAATATGACTGCTCCTAGTCGCATAATGTTTCCTACAGCTTTAGCATATTATAATGCAAGACATAAATAATCCGCTGCATCCTCTTTATGTTTTCTGTAGGAAAGCTTTGTAATATGTGACGGATATCATATAAAATTGCTCTATCAGGACTTACGCACTTTAAAGGTCAGTATTTTGTGAATTTGCCACAGAAGGAATAACCTATGAATAAATTGTGCCTAAAGAATAAGTGGAGAAAATGAGGTTATGATTTTATCGGCAGAGGGATCATAGGTTGTTTTAGATAGAGAAACAGCGCATCTGAAATGATCCGCCGTTTACT
>CAZAIV010000105.1:0-10972 GCA_964485315.1 uncultured Gammaproteobacteria bacterium | reverse complement strand
TATTACAAGCTAGAACTGCTGAAGATAAAAACAAAACTTAACCATTTCGCGCTGAAGACAAAACTTTATGTTCAAGCGCTACGTGCCAGTATGACTACGCTACAACAATTACAATTGACTACTTGATTGCGTAAGGTGAGTGAGTAAATCAATACGATATTTTAGAAGGCAATAGGTCAATACTTCTCGCTTTATTAGTCGTTTCATTTGAGCAATAAACCTTAGAGCATCTTCTTCAACTCCTGCAGCAATTCCGAATATCCGTATCGCGCCACGCAAAGCGTCGAATCCCCTGCTCCGTAATAGACAAACAACGTATCGTTCAGCACCGCGCTTCCGCAACTGAATACGGCTCCGGGTCTCACTCCTGTTTTTTCGTAATTTAATTTCGGTTCCAAAATCGACTCATCCGACCGATAGAGTATTTTCGTCGGATCCTGCAAATCCAAAATCAAAATTCCCAATCGATAATTCTGATCTGCGCTTGAAATGCCGTGATAAAGAAGCATCCAGCCGAGTTCTGTTTTCATCGGCGGTCCGGCTGAACCGACTTTCACATTGTCCCATTTGTTCGGGCGGGGCGCGCAAAGTACTTCGCCCTCCAACCACGAACCTTCCTTAAAATGAGAAAAATCATGAATAAAATCTATCCAAATCCGAACGTCAAGCCGATGCAATACGGCAAATTTCCCGTTGATTTTTTCCGGAAATATGACTGAATTTTTATCCATAACTTTCGTATCCGAAATCGCCATAGGTTTCTCCCAATTCCACTTTCTCTTAAGAAAATCGGAAACTGAAATACTCGTGTGAACAACTCTCGGCACTTTTCCGTCATACCCTGTGTAGTGCATGTAAATCCGCTCCCCGATTTGTGTCATGCGCGGATCTTCACATCCGCCCGATCCCCCCTCGGTATTTTTCTCAAAATCCATACGGGGAACATATACCGGCGTGTCAAGACGTTCATCGATATGAAATCCGTCATGCGTGACCGCAAGCCCGATGGTTGAAACATATTTGTTATCCATCGCGCGATATAAAATTGAAATGACATTGTCATGCGTATATACTGCAGCGTTTAATACTGCTTTTTCTTCCCAACGATGAGAGGAAATAGGTGAAAAAATCGGATTTCCTTCAAAACGGGTCAAATGTAAATGCGCGTGCAAATTTTCAATCGGAAGTTGTTTTTCGTTAAAAAGCATCTCTTTCACGAGTTGAGAAAGCGAGACGTCTGCAGTACAGACTGCCGTGTCCGACGCACCATAATACATCCGCAATGTATCTCCTTCCACAATCCCGCCCGACGGGAAAATGATATCGGGAATTGTTCCGTACTTTTCAGGATATGTAACAGGTGCCATAAATGGTCCGTTCGTTCTTGCTTTTATGTGCAACAAATTATTCGGGTCTAACAGTGCAGCTTCAATACCAAACACCTTGTGGTCAGTATAATAATTTTGAATATATGAATACACGACCACCCATCCATCCGAAGTTTTTATCGGCGTGAGTCCGACTTCTACCTGATCATCACTCCTTCGAAGCAAAGGCAATGTGTGTTCTGATACATGCGCATACCATTCTTCCCAGTATGCTTTTTCCCAAAGATTTTCCAGTTTATCAAATTGCGCAATCGCTATTTTCCCCGGCGGTCTGTCTGTATCCGCGGTAAGAAGAACAGTATATTTCCCGTTCACTTTTTCAGGGAAAAGTGAGAGAGCTTTGGCATTAAAAGGAGTAACTATATGCTTCTCTTCGATAGACGCAAGGTCTTTACTGATCGCGACGCCCACACGAATGCCATCAGGTCCGGGCGGATTCGTCGAAATTGCCGTATAGAAAATAATATACTTGCCGTCCACGAAGACAACACGCGGATCTTCGCATCCATACCGTTCCCAATCATATTCAGGAAGAATGAATTGGGTTCTTTTATCGAAATGCAACCCGTCGGAACTGACACAATGCCCTATGGACGACACCCTCAAATGCGCGTCCTGCCATTGCTGCGGTTCTGATATCGCGCGGTATAAAAGGTGATATGTGCCCTCTTTTTTCACAACGCTTGCGTTCAATACCGCGTACGCTTCCCAAGAAACATTTGTATCGGGCATGAGAATGGGGTTATCTTCGTAACGTGTCGCTTTAATCATGGATGAATTGTAGGCGCTGCATTATGGTTGGATTCTGATGCATGAGCGAATCCAAAAATTCGGGTAATGGCGCCGTAGCAGCGCAAACATATGTATCCGCGCCGCCATAATAAACATGTAATGTGTTATCTTTAACGACCGCGCCGCACGGATAGACGACTCCTGATTTATATCCCTGATTTTCATACCAATGCGTGGGACGGATAATCGGTTGTGTAGACCGATACAATACTTTCGTCGGATCATTGAGATCCAAGAGCATCGCGCCAATTTGATATTCATGATCCCGTCTGTCATCCACGGCATGGTAAATAAGAAGCCATCCGTACGGTGTTTTAATCGGCGGAGGACCAGCTCCCACTTTTCGACTATCCCACCCGCTGGCGCTTGGTGTGATATAATACTCGCCTTTCAAAAATGTTTTCCCGTCAAAATCCAGCGAATCTACAAAATCAACGAGAATATGCGGAAAGACTCTATGGAGAATAACGTACTTCCCGTTCACTTTTTCAGGGAAAATACATGCGTTTTTATCGACAACTCCGGGTTTGGAAATAAGAACAGGGTCAGACCAATTCCAGTTTTGATTTTTAAAATCATCATACTCAATGGAAGACAGCGCCGCACGCGGTCCGCTCCACCCGTTATATGCGACGTACGTCAGATAAACTTTATTCTCAACTTTGGTCAAACGAGGATCTTCACACCCGCCTACTCCCGGTCCTGAAGAAAATGGTGAATTCGGATCTGGTCGGACATTCGCTCCTTCGAATGGTAAACGAGGGAAATATGCCGGCAGATCATCTGTTCTATCGATATGTATTCCATCACTGCTTCCGGCGTATCCCAAGACCGATGTCCAACTGTCTCCGACTGCGCGGTAAAGTAAATGCACTTTTTTCTCTTCCTCGTCATATAATGCGGCAGGATTGAATACCGCGCGCGATTCCCAGGAATGCTCAGCACGAGGCGAGAGAATCGGATTATGCTTCACTTTCCCCATAGCGGCATAAGGCATCCCTTTCCGCTCATCAAAGATGATCTGTTCCAAAAGAGCATGCACAATACTGAGTACCCCCTTTTCTTCGTTTGTCTGCCAAAATGAATAGATTTTCTTACGGTAAGAAAGAGTGTTTATGGGAGAGATAATTGTCTCGATATATTTTTCCGGTACAGACCAGACCGGATATTGGAATCGCCAGGCAATTTTCCTCGGATCGGATTTTGAAAAAATCGCAACAGAAAGACTGAAATAGTGCTTGCCCGAAATATCCGTATCTATCACATACGAAACGAACATTTCTTCAACCCCCACGAATGTATGGAGCAGATGCAATGTTTGATTTGATTGCAGTCTGGGCTCAAATATCGGATCATCATATAAAGTCCACATAACCATGTCCTTCGAAAAACCAATATGCAAAGAATCGTCAGACCAGTACAATACATGCTGATCCTGATAAAGATATGAAGAAACGATACTTGCTCCATGTACCGGTTTTTTTATACGATCACCGATATTCCATGAAAATCCGTCTTTTGATTGTCCGATATAAAACGCATCGCCAAAACCCATAACCGCAATATACGCGTTATTTTCATGCGAAATCTGAAGAGATGTCAATTTAGCAAGTGAAACCGACGTATCTTTTTGTTTCGCAAGAGAAAATTTTTTATCGGATTTTGAAAATTTTTTTGTATCGGCGCTTTCGAAGAGAACAACCCGAGTACTGAGAAAAGAAGAGTTCATTTGGAAATAATAAAGCTTACCGTCAATCTCGGTTATTGTGAGTGATTTTCTCATGATAAATTCAGGCTTATTTTTAGTGTAGTACTCTTTTTCGCGTCATGCAAGAGTTTCCATCACATTTATCATATCATAGCCATGGATGTCTGAAATGCAGATGAAAATGAGATATACTTATGTGTATGACATATAACAAACTCACTTCCGAGGAGAAAAATATTATTGTTCAGAAAGGAACTGAAGCTCCCTTTTCAGGAGAATATGATGATTTCTACAAAGACGGGACGCATATTTGCCGAAGATGCAACAATCCCCTTTTCTCCTCGAAAGCCAAATATGATGCCGGTTGCGGTTGGCCTTCGTTTGATGAAAATTTCCTTGACGCAGTAAAACGAATTCCGGACGCAGACGGACAAAGAACAGAAATCCAATGCGCTCATTGCGGAGCACATGTAGGCCACGTATTTTTCGGCGAACATTTGACCGAAAAAAACACACGCCACTGCGTGAATTCTCTCTCTATCCGGTTTATTCCGAAAGATCAAACACTGCCCGAAATTCTTCAGAAAGAATAATGAAAGTTCGTCGTTTACCCTCCTTACCCGCACTTACATTGTTCTTCATTTCATTATTACAAACAAATATGAGAAGATCATGGGAAAAAGGAAACTTGTAAACGAAGATTCATCGAGTTATAGTTAAATGAGAGATGAAAAAAGTGATGCAAAACACGCGCTATATAAAAAACTACGATCAATTGGCGAAAACTGAAGAAAGAAAGATTGTACTTGATCTTATCGAAACCGCGATTGATTCAATTCAACCGGATGAAGTTATAGAAAATCACTTTACGCTGGATAACACACTGCTTCATATTCGGGAAAACGACATCGATTTGAGAAAATATCAAAGAGTATTTTTGGTCGGTTTCGGAAAAGGATCTGCAGGCATTGCTTCGCTTGTCGAGAAAAAATTAGGAGACGCACTAACCGAAGGATATGTCATCGACGCGAAAGAGCAAACATTCTCCAAAATCCACTTCACGCTTGGAACCCATCCGCTTCCATCTGCCCAAAATATCGATTTCACGAATATGATCCTGGAAAAGTTACATAATTTGAAAGAAACAGACTTGGTTCTTTTTATCACGTGCGGCGGCGGATCTGCGATGCTTGAAAGTCCACATACGTTGACTCTTAATCAACTCATGAATCTGAATAACGCGCTTTTGCATGCCGGAGCAAATATCCATGACATGAACATCGTCAGAAAACATGTCTCAAAAGTAAAAGGAGGAGGACTGGCAGAGCATTTATATCCGGCTACGATCATTAACCTTGTTTTCTCCGATGTTCCCGGTGATAATTTATCGGTTATTGCTTCAGGACCTTTGGTAAAAGATCCGTCAACTGCAGCAGAAGCGTGGGATATGTTCCTCCATTATACATTAAGCGATGCAGTTCCTCTGGTCGAACAGGACTTTTTCGAGACCCCCAAGGAAGATAAATATTTTAAAAATGTCAAAAATATCATGATGGTAAGTAATATGACCGCCCTCAAACAAATGGAAGAAAAAGCGAAACAACTTGGGAAAGCTGTAAGAATCTACTCAAATGCATTTCAGTCTGATGCCGATATCGCAGGAAAAACATTCATTGAGCAAACAGAACCAAACAGTATTTTGTTGGCCGGCGGAGAAACAACCGTACATGTGGAAGGAAAAGGCGGAGAAGGCGGAAGAAATCAGGAACTTGTCGTGGCATCTCTTCCCTATCTTGATAAAAAAACCACAATCGCTTCATTTGATTCCGACGGTTGGGATAATTCACCAATCTGCGGCGCGATCGGCGATCATATAACCATACAATCTGCTAAAGAAAAGCAAATTGATCCGCAATCGTATGTGCAGAAGCACAATACTTCGGCATTTTTAAAAATCACAGGTGATGCTATACTAACTGATAGACTCGAATCAAACGTATCGGATCTTATGATCGTTCTGAAGAAAGTTTAATCGTTTCTGGTAAGCCAAGTAGACTTGGCGCATCCAGAATCAAATTCAAATGATGGATTCTGGACAAGCCAGAATGACAAAGAATTTCTAATATATAATTATCCATTCTACATTGTCCATTCTCAATTACATTATGTTTCAACCCTTACTGCCCAATCAAATTCAATCCCTTGAAGAAAAAGCCGTTCACATTCGTGAACTTATTATAGAAATGCTCTTGGAAGCAAAATCAGGTCATTCTGCCGGACCTCTTGGCATGACAGATGTTTTTACTGCATTTTACTTCCACATTCTTAATCACGATCCGAAAAATCCGGAATGGCCGGATCGGGATCGATTAATTCTTTCCAATGGACATATTTGTCCGGTTCTTTACGCGACGATGGCGCTCGCAGGATACTTCCCTATTGATGAACTCAAAACACTCCGGAAAATAAATTCCCGGCTTCAGGGACACCCTCATAGAACTGCCTTGCCCGGAATAGAAAACACATCGGGCCCTCTGGGTGAAGGATTATCCCAGGCAATCGGTATCGCGCTTGCCGGACGAATAGATAAGAAAAACTATCATGTTTATTGTCTGGGTTCTGACGGAGAACTGCAGGAAGGAAATCCATGGGAAGCGCTGATGTTTGCGGGAAAATACAGACTCGACAACCTGACGCTTATCATTGACAGAAATAATATTCAAATCGATGGGTTTACAGAAGATGTCATGCCGCTTGAACCGTTGAAAGAAAAATTTGCGTCGTTCAGTTGGAAAGTACTTGAGACTGACGGACATAATTTGGAAATGATTGTCAATACAGTCAGTGAAGCGAGAACGATCCATGAAAAACCAACCGTGATTATCGCGCATACGATTCCCGGAAAAGGAGTGGACTTCATGGAGAACAGATTCGAATGGCACGGCAATCCGCCAAATGCGAAACAGGCAAAAATCGCGCTTGATGAACTGAGAACTTTACAGGGAAAAATAGAAGCAGAAAACACGTAAAATCTAGAATGCAAAATTCAGAACGCAGAATTAAATTAAGAATATAGAATTATTCTAGAATCTAAATTTAATTATGAATTCTAGATTCTGAATTATAAATTGATATCTTATGCTCAATCCTTATCTGAAATTAAATCAAAAACTATTCGATGCTGATGTTGAGAAAAAACCGACACGTGACGGATTCGGAGAAGGACTTGTGCGGCTTGGAGAGACAAATAACAATGTCGTTGTTTTAACCGCTGATCTTTCAGAATCAACCCGTTGTGATCAGTTCGCGAAGAAATTTCCCGATCGTTTTTTTGAAGTAGGCGTCGCAGAACAAAATATGGCAGCTATCGCCGCAGGACTCGGCGTCAGCGGAAAAATTGCGTTTATTTCTTCGTATGCGACGTTTTCTCCCGGAAAAAACTGGGAAACCGTCCGCACTACTGCCGTCTATAATCAGGCAAACGTAAAAATCGCAGGACATCACAGCGGCATCATGACAGGACCGGACGGCGCGACGCATCAGGCAACTGAAGATATCGCCATCACTCGATGTTGGCCGGGAATGTATGTTATTGTTCCCTGTGATGCTGTGGAAGCGAAAAAGGCGACGATTGCGTCCACGCAAATTCCAACTGCCGTGTATCTTCGGTATACCCGAGATAAAACGCCTGTTTTAACGACAGACGAAACTCCTTTCGCAATCGGAAAAGTACAGAATTTTTGGGTCAGCGAGAAACCTGCGGTAACAATTTTCGCTACCGGTTACATGACATATTATGCCATGTTGGCTGCCAAAGAATTAGAATCGGAGAATATTCAAACGCTGGTTGCGAATGTGCCGTCTATCAAACCGCTTGATGAGGAAGGTATCGTCAAATTAGCAACACAAACTAAAAGAGTCGTGACAGTAGAAGATCACCAGGTTATCGGAGGATTAGGCGGTGCGCTTGCAGAACTCCTTGCCAAGACAACTCCTCTTCCGATAGAATTTATAGGTCTGCAGGACACATTCGCGGAATCCGGAAGTCCTGATGAATTATTAAAGAAATATAAAATGGACGTTCCAGCAATTAAAGACGCAGTGAAGAGAGTAATGGGCCGTAAGGTTTAATCGTTTATATGATTCTGGCTTGTCCAGAATCGAGTAAATCAAAATATGAATCAAGGATTTGCGTATATCATGGCAAATCAGAGACCAACTTTGTATACTGGCTCGACAAATGATTTAATTAGAAGAGTAACCGAGCACAAAAGTAATATTATAAAAGGATTTACTGCTAGGTATCATATTCATAAGTTGGTTTATTACGAAATATTAGAAAGTGTCATACAAGCTCTTATTAGAGAAAAACAAATTAAAGATATGAACAGAAATGAGAAGCTAGTAATGATTAAGAAGTTTAACCCAACATGAAAGATTTGTTTGATAAATTTAAAGAAAAATTTTTTGAATAACACAGATTCTGGATACGCTTCGCTTACCAGAAACGGAAACACGTGTCTCTGGTAAACGAGCAAAGTGAGTGCATCCAGAGTCAAGTAAAATTGAACATTTTAAAATTTGAGTTTTTATTAGAAATTAGTAATTAGATATTAGAAATCTATGGATGCCAATTTATTAAACGAACTTAAAACAGTAATCAAAGGTGATGTTTTAAATGATGAAGCTACGCTTCATGAATATAGCTACTGTGCCAGTCTATACGAAGTAAAACCCCAAGTCGTTGTTTTCCCGAAAGATGATATAGACGTCCAAGCACTAGTCGCGTTCGTCCAAAAACACAAAACAGAACATCCTGAACTTTCTCTCACCGGACGATCCGCGGGCACGGATATGGCAGGCGGACCGTTGAATGAATCAATCATCGTGGCGTTTCAGAAATATTTTAACGCGACGCCGAGTATACATGGCGATATCGCCACAACCCAGCCGGGTGTTTTTTATCGTGATTTTGAAAAAGAAACACTGAAATATGATCTTATTTTCCCCTCTTATCCTGCATCGAGAGAAATCTGCGCGATGGGAGGCATTGTGAATAATAATTCCGGCGGAGAAAAATCATTACAATACGGGAAAACGGAACGATATGTGGAAAGTGTCAAAGCAATTTTACAAGACGGAAAGGAATATCTTATCAAGCCGCTTAACGAATCCAAACTGAAGGAAAAAATGAAACAGACAAATTTCGAAGGAGAGCTGTATACGAAAATGTACAAACTTATTACTGATAATTACGACGTTTTGAAAAATGCGAAACCGAATGTATCGAAAAATTCGGCAGGATATTACCTTTGGAATATCTATGATAAAGAAAAAAGAATATTTGATTTGACCAAATTAATTGTCGGCGCAGAAGGAACACTCGGATTAGTGACAGAAGCAAATATTAAATTGGTTCCTGTAAAAAAACATGCCGAAATGATGATTCTTTTCTTACATGACCTCAATCATCTTGGTGATATTATCAATATGGTTCTTCCCCTCAAACCAGATACGTTTGAAACGTATGACGATAATACACTGAAACTTGCTCTGAAATTTTTCCCCGAGTTTGCCAAATTCCTCGGAACGAAAGGCTTTATTCAGACAGGATTGCAATTTTTACCTGAATTTTTCATGACGTTGACCGGCGGCTTACCCAAACTTATTCTGCAAATTGATTTTCAGTCGGATGACAGGGAACAATTGGATAAAGATATCGCGGAATTAAAAGAAAAACTCAAACCGCTTCATCCGAAAACGAGAATCGCTCATAACGAAAATCAAGAGAAAAAATACTGGTTAATACGACGGGAAAGTTTCAACCTGCTCCGGCACAAAGTAAAAGATATGCATACTGCTCCATTCATCGATGATTTCGCAGTTCAACCACATCTGTTAACTGAATTTTTGCCAAAATTAAATAAGTTATTTGAGAAATATCCGAAGATGATTTATACGATTGCAGGGCACGTCGGCGATGGGAATTTTCATATCATTCCCCTCATGAAAATTGAAGATAAAACCCAGCGGGACATTATTCCAGTGCTTGGAAAACAAGTCTATGATTTAGTTCTTCAGTATCACGGAACGATTACTGCGGAACACAATGACGGCATCGTCCGAACGCCGTATCTGAAACAAATGTACGGAGAAAAAGTATATGCACTTTTCGAAGAAACGAAGAAGATTTTCGATCCGAATAATATTTTCAATCCTGGAAAGAAAGTAAACGGGACCATGGAATACGCCATGAGCCACATCAGAACGAGTTGGTAACCCTATGATTCTGGCTTGTCCAGAATCTGTCATTTTTGCCATGCTCTTCCCTCTTCAAACACCTTGCAAAAATGGGAGAAGTTGGAGCTGATTTTTTTCACTGTTTCTTCCCGATTTGCAATCTTTTTATGATAATCAACAATCGTGTCCCAAAATACTGTTCTTCCGACAGCAAATCCCATAACACCCTCAACTCCCGCGCCGACACGAAGCCAATTTTCAACTGTCTCCTGATCAGCGCCTCTTCCTAACACCACAATTCCCACATCGCTTCTCCCGTCTTTTCGCGCCTCTATCACACACTTCTCATACGACTCTTTCGCTTCAAATCCTTCCAGTTTCCAAATGTCTACTTCTACTCCTGCGGTTTGCAATTCCGAAATCATTTTCACCGCCAAATCCGGACGAGCCGCAGTGTCATACAGATGCTGATCACTATTCACTTTCGCCAATTGTTCCGGAGTAGCGGGAATAAGCGGTTCTACTAAAAATTTATATCCATGGGCGTGCGAATAATCACTAACTATTTTCAGATTGGCAATTTTTTGCTGTTTACTTTCTTGAGAATCATCGGGATTATATCTGATCAAAATCTTAGTATATGTCGGCTTATATTTCTCAATATGTTCAGCAAACCGGGCGCCGTATTCGAATTGCAAATCATTTCCCCCGCTTTTTTCAATAGTCAAAATACTTGTATATCCGTCTAATTTTGCGTTTCGCAACACACCGTCACCAAATTGCTCATCAACCAAAATCGCGGCATCCTCTTTTGCAACACCACTAGCCACAGCATCTTTAAATC
>CAZAIV010000104.1:0-6255 GCA_964485315.1 uncultured Gammaproteobacteria bacterium | reverse complement strand
ATTTTTAGCAGTCCTACTTACCTCAGTCTCGACATCGGATTGGTGAAATATTTCGTCATAGTACGTTCCTAACTTTCTGAAATAATGAATTTTTACCAATCGTTTATTGGTAATAATATAAAATTCATAGTACCAATCCATAAATATATATGTTCCTACTACCGCCATTGTGCCCAAAACGCAAAGCGTCAAATCAAGTACAAAGATAGGGAATAAATACGGCACGCCCAGATTTAGTAAATATATAACCATTGCTGTTAGTACAATAATTGCTAACGGCTGTAAGATTAGAGAAAAAACCAAAATAATCCAATGTTTTCTATCTATGTAAAGAATTTCCTCTTGAGGAAACATTTTGAATGTAATTCTTTTACATAAGTTAGTATTCGCGTATGTGACGTTTTTTCTATCCTTACTTTTGTTGCTGCGGAATATATCAATTACATGCGTAACCATAATGTATTTATTCAGAGTATATATCTACTGCCTGAATATGTAAACAGATTCCGCTGGTAGATGTCAGAGGAAATCTCAGTTGTCATTAGTTTGAATAATCTTAGTTGTCGTAGATAAAAACGTAATGCTCATCTCTTAGTTCGTTGCTGCCGAGCAGGGACTCGAACCCCAATAAGCAGATCCAGATTCTGCTGTACTACCATTATACGACTCGGCAATGTGATTTAGCTCATTTTACCTCAAAAAGTAAGAAAAGTCATCTGAAGATGCTTATTTGATTTTCAGGAGTTCGACTTCGAAGATGAGTGTAGAAAAACCGGGGATATCAGGATCAACCCCATATTTCCCGTATCCCAATTCATAAGGAATCGTTAATTTTCTTTTCCCTCCTACTTTCATGCCCGGAATACCCATATCCCATCCCTTGATCAGATATCCCGCTCCGATTGCCGTTTCGAAAGGCTCATCACGATCATACGACGAGTCAAACTTTTTCCCGTCCTCCAGCGTCCCGACATAATGCATAACCACGTGGTCTCCCGATTTTACTTCGCGTCCTGTACCTGTTTGCAGATCTTCGATCAACAATTTGTCCTGAGGCATATCTCTATGATATACCATAGGAGAAGTGTTGACAAGGTTACAATGAAGATTTATGATATTTGGAGATGTTTCTATGCTTAAAGTATTAGCGATTGATGATGACTCGTCGTTATTGGATGTCTTATCTCTCTCTCTAAAACAGCAGGGTTTTCAGGTACTTACAGCATTACAGGGAGAAGAAGGGATAAAAATCGCGAAAGCGGAGCATCCTGATATTATTCTTTTGGATCTCATCCTTACCGATATTCCTGGACTAGAAGTACTTAATAAGATTAAAGAGAGTGAAGAAACAGCTGATATTCCGATCGTCATGTTAACTTCTTATGGGAATCCGAAGGTAGAAGCCGAAGCGAAAAACCTCGGTATCTCGGGCTATCTTTTCAAATACCAAGTAAAAATGGAAGATATAGGATTATATATACGAGATCTTCTCGGAAAAGTAGGAACAGTCTCTGCAGAAACTTCAAAATAACTTCTTATTATCTACAACAAAAAAATATCAGAAAAGCGTTGCGAACAAATCTTTCAGGAACTGGAATAAGTTGAAATGTTGTGGAGATAAAGGATGCGCTTGTTTCATCGCATGATGTGCTGCAGAAGTCTCTGTTGGCTCCGTTCGTATAGGAGTTGATGGTTTTGTGGTGTTTGTACTATTTGATGCGCCGGGCGTCGTTGTCACTTGGGAGCCGTTTACTGTAACGTTTCCATTAACATCCTTGACATTGACATCTCCGGGTTGGTCGGAATGATAATCATACTCCTGTCCATTTGAGTTGATATGTATAGACGTACTGTCGGAAGATGAGGATGTATTTGTAGAGGATGTGTTGCTGTTACTTTGGACAGTTGTAGAAGAATTCCCGCCGGAAGTTGAGGTGTGTACTATGACGGATGAATCTGCAAATATAAAAGAAGGGAAAATAAGTGCATAACCGAAAAGACTTAATGTGGATACATATATTACTTTATGCATAAGAGTATTATATCACGTTCTGCAAGCCCAAAAAAATTAAGATTTGCTTGACACGTGTCGTCTCTCTTCGTGAGATTTATTTCTCTCATTTTTTTCTCATCTTGTTCTGTTAGAATAAATTTGTTAGAATCGTTGGACTATGTTAAAGAGTCTCTCGCAGGAAACTAAAATTATCGCAGGTATCGTCGCTATTACAGTTATTATTTTAGTTGGCGCGGCGTTTATATTCGGCAACAGTAGTCCGGCGACGACAACAAATCAGACGAGTGCTCCAAAAGCGGATAATAATCGGCTTGTTACGAAAGATAGTTATCAAAGCAATCCGGATGCGAAAATTACACTTGTCGAGTTTGCTGATTTCCAATGTCCGGCATGCGGCGCAATGTATCCGGTAGTGAAAGCGTTAGAGAGCGAATATGGCTCGAAACTCAATCTTGTCTACCATAATTTCCCGCTTCCCATGCATCAGTTTGCGAAGATCGCTGTTCAGTCGGCAATCGCTGCAGGTGATCAGGGGAAGTTTTGGCAAATGCATGATTTGCTCTTTGCAAACCAAGATACATGGGCGGGAAGCGCGGACAATACTGCGGCACAAAAGATGTTCGACGGATATGCGAAACAGTTACATTTAAATATGACAAACTTTGATAAAGACTTGAATGCGCAGGCGACAATATTACGGATGAATAATGATATAGCTGATGCGACTGCGCTCAGTGTTGACTCGACTCCGACATTTTATATTAACCAGCATAAATACGTAGGGAATTACACGCTTGACGGCATGAAAAATGAAATTGACAGTTATCTGAAAAAATAAATATATGAAAAAAAGAGGATTTGCTTCTATGAATCCGACAAAACAAAAACAAATTGCAAGTCGTGGAGGAAAGGCAGCGCATGCTGCCGGCAAAGCGCACCAGTGGAATAGTGAGGAAGCAAGACGGGCAGGAAGAAAAGGCGGACTTGCCCGATCTTTGCGCGATTGATTGCTTAAGATCTATTCTGATGCAAAGTGGTAATAGTTGACAACTAGCAAATACTGTGTTAGAGTGCTAATACTAATTTTATGGATAGAGTAGTTCCGGTTATACCGATTAGAGATGGAATAATTTTCCCCAATACAGACTCAGTCCTCACGTTTGGACGGCCAAAGAGTTTAGCTGCGCTTGAGTCCTCATATTTAAATGAACGCATTGTCGTTTTCGTTTTGCAAAAAAACTTGCGGTTGAATGAACCCGCTGCCTCTGATCTTTTCGAAATCGGCACGCTTGCGCGAATTGAACGCATGATTAGAACAGACGGCGAGATTAACGCGCAAGTTCGCGGCATAAGTCGCGTGAAGATTCTTTCGTATGAACAACACGATACATTTTTATTAGCTCGTGTTGTTGAAATTCCCGACGAATATATGCCGTCTTCGGAGATAGAAGCATTATGCAATCATCTGACACATGAGTTCCGCAGAGCAATGAATTTGGGGAAAGCGGCAGATTTTCTCCTCTTCATGAATATTATGTCTGAGAATACCCCTTCAGAATTGGCGGACTTACTTTCATCAGCTTTGGATTTGAAACCTCAGGAGCGGCAAGATCTGCTCGAGATTACCGATGTGAAAATCAGACTACAGCGTCTTGCGGATTTACTTGCGAAAGAGTTGCGAGTCCTTGAGCTTGAACGAAAAATTGCGTCAAAGACAGAACAGCAATTCTCGAAAGGCGCCCGCGAAGCGATGTTGAAAGAACGGTTGAAAGTTATTGAAAAAGAATTGGGTAACGATGACGATGCGGGAGAAATAAAAGAATTGCTTATGAAAGTAAAAGAAGTGAAAATGCCCAAAGATGTCGAAGAGAAGGTAAAGAAAGAAATTAAAAAGCTCAATGGAATGAATCAATTTCATCCCGAAGCAGGATACATCCGAAACTACGTTGATACGCTTTTGGGTTTACCATGGAGCGTTGAAACGAAAGGGAGCGAAAACATTAAAGATGCGGAGAAAATTTTGGATGAAGATCATTTTGGCCTGAAGGAAGCAAAAGAGCGCATTATTGAGTACTTGGCTGTCCATAAATTGACGAAAAAGACAAGAGGTCCGATTCTTTGTTTCGTCGGTCCGCCTGGTGTCGGGAAAACATCGATTGGGCGATCAATTGCGAGGGCATTGGGCAGGAAATTTGTCAGAGTTTCTCTCGGCGGTATCAGAGATGAGGCGGAGATCAGAGGGCATAGACGCACTTATGTCGGGGCAATGCCGGGAAGAATTATTCAGGGTATTAAAGACTCCGGGAGCAAAAACCCTGTCTTCATGCTTGATGAAATTGATAAGGTAGGCACGGATTATCGCGGGGATCCGTCCAGTGCTCTTCTTGAAGCGCTTGATCCGGAGCAGAATGTGGAATTTTCCGATCATTATCTGGAGGTTCCATTTGATCTTTCCAATGTCATGTTTGTCACAACAGCGAATGTGTTGGACACGATTCCGCCCGCGTTACGTGACAGACTGGAAATTATTCACTTTGCAGGATATACGTTTGAAGAAAAATTTAAGATTGCAAAAAACTTTCTAGTGAAAAAACAACTCGAAATGAATGGTCTGGACCCTGAAAATGTGAAACTGCAGGATGATGCGCTCATGTTTATCATTCAACATTATACAAGAGAAGCAGGTGTCCGTAATCTAGAGAGACGGATTGCATCGGTTTTCCGTAAAGTTGCCAGAAAAATTGCGGAAGGAGAAACAAAGAAAATAGGTATTACTGTCAAACAGATTCAGACACATCTCGGTCCAATCCGGTTTAATGCGAACATGATTGAGAAAAAAAATGAAGTCGGTATGTCAACGGGGCTTGCATGGACGGAAGCAGGCGGAGAAATTCTCTTCATTGAAGTAGCTCTCATGCCCGGGAAAGGAAGCTTGCTGCTTACAGGACAATTGGGAGACGTCATGAAAGAGTCGGCTCATGCCGCTATGTCATACATTAGAACCCGCGCAAAAGCACTCGGACTTGCTGAAAATTTTTATCAAAAGCTTGATGTTCATATTCATGTTCCAGAAGGTGCTGTTCCGAAAGACGGACCGTCTGCAGGGCTTGCGATCACGACCGCAATTGTTTCGGCATTAACGAAAATTCCGGTGAATCGAAAAGTTGCCATGACAGGCGAGGTAACGCTGCGAGGAAGAGCATTGGAAATTGGCGGGGTGAAAGAAAAAGTGATTGCTGCACACAGAGCGGGTATTACGACGGTAGTTCTGCCGAAAGATAATGAAAAAGATATGAAAGAGATTCCGACGGAAGTGAAGCGGGACATTGTATTCAAATTCGCTACTCATATGGATGAAGTACTCAGTATTGCGCTTGCCCATCCGTTACATCCGATATTGAAAAAAGAAATTGCGGTATCACATTCTCCCATTATGCGTGCCCCGCAGCCGTATAAGGTAGATTGACCCTTAAGAATTAAGAATTAAGTTTCCCAGCGGGTGAGTCTTACATTTGTGAGATCTGGCAGAGCAGTATTGTCGGCCAAAATTAATTAGAAGATGGGAGAAGTCTATCCATTTTTCTCTCGGGACTATTTGCATAAGGTCCTGTTCAATTTTCTCCGGTGTTTTCTCTTTCGTTAAGCCGAACTTCTGAGCAAGTCTCATAACGTGTGTATCCACGACAATACCTTCCGACTTATGAAATACATTTCCGAGAACGACATTAGCCGTTTTTCTCGCAACACCCGGTAAGCTGTCCAGTTCTTCCATCGTATCGGGAACATTTCCATGGTATTTTTCTTCAATAATTTTTGCTGCAGCATGAATATTTTTCGCCTTATTTGTATGGAAGTTTACTTTACTGATCTGTTTATCGATTTCTTCAACACTCGCGTCGGCAAAGTCTTTCGCTGTTTTGTATTTCGCAAATAGCACCGGCGTTATCTGATTAACCAACTTGTCAGTTGCCTGTGCAGAAAGTATAGTCGCGATTAATAATTGTAACGGTGTTTTATAAAGGAGCGCGGTTTTCGGTTCAGGATAGAGTGTATATAATTGTTTGAGCATTTCTTTTACTTTTTTTCTCTTTTCTTCTATTGTCATAGAATATTATTATACACGAATGACACACTGACATGTGCTATGTCATCAAAGTAATGCCTCAGGGTTTTCCGAAGGAGCCTTCTAATTTGCAAAAGGGATAAACTATCTGCTAGGCTAATAATCCTATGTTTTATTC
>CAZAIV010000103.1:0-8022 GCA_964485315.1 uncultured Gammaproteobacteria bacterium | reverse complement strand
CCCGTCATGTGATTGACGGGAATAATGGGTTTCTTCCATATATAACTTAATGTTTTTGCTGTTTCAACGCCGATGAGTAATGAACCGATAAGTCCCGGACCATAGGTTACAGCTATAGCATCTATTGGAGGAATTGAAAATTGCCTGCCCTGCGAAGCCTTGCCTGCCCCTCGAAACATTTGTGAAGCGGTGGCGAAGTGGGGAGAATTGAAAATTGAAAATTTATATGCTTCGTTAAGGGCTTCCTGCAATACTGGCAGCATGTATTTGACTTGTTCTCTGGCTGCGATTTCAGGGATGATGCCGCCGGTTTTTTCATGGAGATGTAATGATGAAACAGTGACATTTGCTTTTATAATGAGCCGGTCATCTTTTTGCTCGACGATGCCGATACTTGTCTCATCGCATGATGTCTCAATACCGAGGATGGTCATAGGGAAATGGTTACCGTATCGCCGATTTTTATGTTGTCCTTTTTCGCGGTGCCGGCAGGTATTTCAAGCGCCTTATCTATCTGAGAACGCGGGCTGTATATAGGAAGTGATGTGTCGGGAGTATTTGGTTTTGGCGTCGGAGCATTTTGTGCAATATCAGCGATCACATTCCCTTTTATAAAAATAATATCGAGCGGAAATTTCATGCCTTTCATCCAGAATCCATATCGACCCGGTCTGTCGAACAGGAAAAGCATGCCATGACCAGCCTGGAGACTGCTTTGACCTGACAGGCCTTTTTCTCTGGACGCTTCGTTGTTCTCAACTTCGACGAGAAAAACATTCTTACCAATTGTCACACTGCTCCCTTTGGCAAGAAATGAATGACCTTTTCCGTTGAGAAATGAAGCTGCTCCCAACCCGACAAGGAAAAGCATAATGAATAATGCAATAATGACTTTCATAATGACTCACGCGCCAGCAGTTGTGAAAGATGGGAGGTAGATTTATCCTCAATTTGATGAATAACCTCTACGACTTGCGCCCCGACCGTATCGGCTGCTGTTTTTTTTTGGGCAAGGTACTGGTCGCCTTTTGTCGTGGCAATTATAGCAGGTTTGATCAATTTGGTCACATTTCTATAATCCTCATCTGTTGTAGGGTCGGGTAATAAAATAATATAATCTACCATACGCAAAGATGCTAACACCATGGCTCGATCTTCCTGGGTATTAATCGGACGATTACTTCCTTTCTTCTCTCTTACAGAACTATCGCTCTCCAATAGAATAACAAGCGCATCTCCTTTTTCTCTCGATTTTTTTAAGAATTGTATGTGACCAATATGAAGTAAATCAAAGACACCGCCAACGAGGACGGTTCGTTGATTTTTTGTACTTAACTGTTGGCTAAATTTGATGATTTGATTATATGGAATAATCATACGTAAAGTTTAAAGTTAAGAATGAAAAGTTAAAAGTTACAGCTATACGTTGTCGGTCATAAACTTTAGATTGAAAACTTTCACTTTTAATTTTGCACTTGACACATTTTTCACTATTTTGTTCCCCGCAAATAGACTGCTTGCCATGGACGATAGACTGATTTGAACGTATCGGCGATAATTACTTTCCCGTCTTTTGTCACTGATCTGGTAAAAACACTGGTTGCTCCGGGGGCTGCGAAATCTGTCTGCTGAACAGTTCCTTTTGGTAAATTCGGGTCGTCCTGATACAGAGGCGGAGGCGCTGGGGACACATTTGAAATTACCGGTTGTGAGATAGAAACTTGCCTGCCGTCTTTTGTCCCATATAGATTGAAGGTTAATCGCTGACCGGCTGCGTCCATGTCTGCTTGAATGAGAATATAGTGTCCTGTATCATTTTTGAATTTCAAATCATCAGTCGGCGAATAAATTGATGCGTCAAATCCGAGAGGAGCATCTTCGGTATAGTAATGTACTTCATATGCATGGGGATGGTGCTCAACAATCGGTACTCCGGCATTAAGGAGCGCCCTGAAAAGCGTTGTTGATACCTGACAGACGCCGCCGCCGTCACCAAGAACAGTATGACCATTTTCGATGATATACGCTTGTTTGTAGCCGCTTAGTGATGAAATATCACCAACAGACTTGTCAAAAGAGAAAATAGTATTCGGCGGAACAAGCGTTCCATTGAGCCGACTCGCTGCCAATCCGATATTATACACGCGGCTTGCGATTGATCCTTGAAAAATAGACGTTCCGCTCGCAATCAGTTCTTTAATCCCATAATTATTGATACTCTCTGTTGTAATTTGCGGCTTTATTGTGTCAACAGGTAACACAAATATTACTGCTTTCTGTTTGGACAACAGTAAAAGTGGAATACTTTGTATTATTTCTTGCCTTAATATCTCTGTGTTAACTTGTTTGCCACTTTGTGACAAGGTAAATGCTTTCACGCGGGAACCGTCAAATGAAAAGCTTGCATTGACAGGAGAGGTATCGATGGAATGTATCATCGGTTGAATAAGCGGAGAGAGCAACGAATCAGTATACGTAAAAGAGGCCGGTAGTCGAACACCATCAGTGTATGCTTGTATGAGAATACTTGCATTGGAGACTGCATCAGGCGAGCGTCCGATACTCATCGCCTGTTGTGCCAATAAATCAGCATCATACCCTATCGACAGTGTTTGGGCGGATGCCGAGGCAATCATATCTTTATATCGAAACTGAATTGTCATCCCTGCGATTTTCGCATTTTGCTGCATGAAATACTCACGTATCTGTTCCTGGGTTTTTCCTGAAAAATCAATATTGTTTACAGATACTCCTGGATATACGCGATCGTGATACGTTTGTTGATATAAAATAAAAATAAAGCTTGTAAAGAAGAAAAGACCAAGCGTGCCTCCCAATATAAACCAAAAGAGTATTCGGGCAGTCGGTTTTATATGATGATGCAATGTGTGAGAAATTTTCAACATACTATTTGCCAGGGAGACATAGGTTATTATACTATATATCTACGAGCTATGGCAGAAAACATTCTTTTTCATCCGTCTCAAGGTATTGTTGCGCCGCCGCCGCCTCAACCGGAACAACCGCCGGTTCCGCCGTCAGGGGCATTGCCGCCAACCCCAACCCAATCGGGGTCGGTTCCTCCTCCTCAACCCGGTGCAAGCGCAACGTCGGCAAATCCCGCACATCCACCTTCGTCACATTCGTCACTGAGTACGTTAGTCAAGATTGCGGTTATATTACTTGTTCTTCTTATCTTGATTGGAGCTGCCCTATTCTATCTGCTGCCCCGCTTTACTTCTTCGACGAACGGGAAAGTCACGCTTGTTTACTGGGGCATTTGGGAAGATAAGAAAGTGATGCAGCCGCTTATCGATGGTTTTGAAAAGCAATATCCTAATATTACTATCGATTATGAAGAACAGGATATCAAACAATTGCTTGCTCATAACCAGGCATATCCGAAACTTGTTGCATCCAGAATAAATGCGGGGAATGGTCCGGATATTTTCCGCTTCCAGAATACTTGGTACCCCATGCTCTCCGGTGTCCTTGCGCCATTTACACAAAACGTGATGAGTACGCAAGACTACACGAATACTTTTTTCCCCGTAGTAACGAATGATCTGGTTCACAATGGAGCTATTTATGGTGTTCCGTTGAGTATTGATACGCTTGCGCTCTATGTAAATCCTGAAATTTTTCAGAGCACGAAAGTACCGACGGACTGGAATGATTTTTATGCAACCGCGAAAGATTTAACAGTAAAAGGCTCCGACGGCACAATCACGACAGCAGGCGCAGCTATGGGAACGATGGATAATGTTACACATGCTTCGGATATTGTCGGATTACTATTAGCGGACAGCAATGTTACGCCGACGACAATTTCGGATAATACGACGAATGCGGAGAAAGCGCTTCTCTATTATACAAACTTTGCCAACAGTTCCGGGGCAATTTGGAATGATACACTGCCTCCATCGATACAGATGTTTGCAAAAGGCAATTTGGCGATGTATATCGGTTATTCATGGGATTTGTATACCATTCGCTCACTGAATCCAACCTTAAAATTTACCGTGTATCCAATGCCTGCATTGTATGGAACAAAACGAACGGTAGCAAATTATTGGGCAGAAGGAGTTTCCGTAAAAAGTAAGTATCCGAAAGAGTCTATGCTTTTTATGCAATACCTTTCACAAAAGCAGACTCAACAACTTTTCTACACAAGCGCTGCAAAAGTTCGAGGGTTTGGTGAACCATATGCGCGTAAGGATCTGGCAGATACATTAAAAGGCAATACAATGCTCTACCCGTTTGATGAACAGGGGTCTGATGCCGTATCAACCGTATTTATGGATAATACGTTTGATGATGGTATCAATACAGAAAGCACAAAGGCATTGCATTCGGCGATCACACAAGCAGGCGCGAGTGGAACGCCGGATGTAAGCGGTTTATCAGCAGCAATGCAGCAGGTTTTTCAGAAATATGGACAATAAGACGTCTATCCTCAATACTGTTCGCTATAGCGATCTCTTCGATTTCCCGGTGACTAAAGAAGAGATTTGGCAGTTTCTTATCGCGAAGCGACCGATGACGATGTCGCGGTTTTCTCTTACGTTAAGACGAATGGTGGGGAAAGAGCTGTCTTATACATCTTCATATTATTGCCTGAAGGGAAGAGAAAGAATTATTTCTACCCGAAAGAAGAGGCAACGCGCCAGCGAGAGGAAAATGTATCAAGCGAAAAGACTTGCTCCCTGGTTCTCTCTTTTTCCGACTGTTCGATATGTCGGTATCAGCGGAAGCCTGGCTCGTATGAATGCAGATACTCATGATGATATTGATTTATTTATCATTACGGAAGTAAAAACTGTTTGGATAACGCGTTTGTTGCTTTTAGGATTTCTACAATTAATGGGGAGACGGCGCAAACGAGGAGAACGCTTCGTAAAAGATAAAATATGCTTAAATTTTTTACTTGATGTTGCGTTTGCAGCTTTTCCATTGGATAGACATGACTTGTATACTGCGTATGAAATAGCGCAACTTACATCATTGTTTAATCGATCGAATACCTATGATCAATTTCTCCATAGAAATGTATGGATAAGAGACTATCTTCCCAATGTTCCACTGTCACGAAGCGTATCGACGGAAGGAGAAAATGTTTTTTTTCAAGTGGTGTGTCTTTTTTTCTCTTTTCTTGAGCCGTTTGCCCGAACTTTTCAATTATGGATCATCAAAAGACATAAGACAACAGAGATCACGACGAACGGAATTGCCGCATTTCATCCCCGAGATTATCGAAAACAGGTTCTTCGTCGTTTTGCTCATTTAGCCTCGGAAAATACATTAGAAGCTTCGAAAAACGAGTTCCTATGGGGCATTGACAAACATACACCAATTATCTATACTCGCAAAGATTGTACAGTCTCTCCGGATATTCCTTTGGAGAGACTTTGTTTTAACATATATGAATGACAAAAAAAATTATTTAACTGCAGAAGGATTTGCGGAGTTAAAAAAAGAATATGAAGAGCTTGTAAAGGCGAAGCGTCCGGAAATCGTGAATCGTGTCGCACAGGCGAGAGATATGGGAGATTTATCCGAGAACGCGGAATACTCTGCGGCTCGGGAGGAATTATCATTTATTGATGGCCGCATCGAGGAACTTGAAGAATTATTGAAACAGGCAGTTGTTATAAAAGGAGATAAAAAGTTATCGGGGAAACAGATCGTAGCGCTTGGTTCGAAGGTAAGCGTAACCCGAAATAATAGAAGGGAAGATTATACGTTAGTCGGAGAATGGGAGGCAGATCCGACCGAAAAGAAAATCTCCCATGAGTCTCCATTGGGGAAGGCGCTTATGGGGAAGGCAATTGGTGAGTCTGTCGAAGTTGAAGCGCCTGCGGGGAAGATAATTTATACAGTTGTATCTATACAGTAACATCTTATCTTCGAAGTTGCTATAATATCCTCAATGCAAACGCTTCGAAACATGCCTCTTTCCGATATTGCGTACTACCATATTGGCGGGAGAGCAGAGTCTCTTATTGAAGTGACGAAAAAAGAAGATCTTTTGAAAACCCTTCAGCATGTTTTGCAAGAAAAGATGAAGCCTGTATATATTCTAGGGCTTGGAGCGAACCTTCTTATTCCTGATACCGGTCTTTCCGGGGCCGTTATTCTTCTCCAATCGGGAAAGGAAGATTTTAAGGTGACAAAAAATGCTCAAATTACTGCATTTGCAGGGGGAACTTTTGACAGTTTAATTAAATTCTCTTTTTCACAACATCTTGTGGGTTTAGGATGGGCAGGCGGACTACCGAGTAGTGTCGGCGGCGCAGTACGCGGGAATGTCGGAGCTTTTGGTCACGAGATAAAAGATGACATTCTCTCTGTTGATGTCATTGACATGACGGATCCGTCATTGAAAATCCAAACATTTTCTAATGCCGATTGTCAATTTGCATATCGCGATAGTTTTTTTAAACATAATAAAAATCTTATTATTGTCTCGGCTATTTTTCAGTTTGTATCTGCTACGTCAGAACAACTACAACAAGACGAATCAATCTATCAGAAAAATATTACATATCGAAATACACATCATCCGATGGATTATCCGTCATGCGGATCTGTATTCAAAAATATTGTTGTAGAAGAAAAGATTGAGAAAGTGTTGCATGTATGGCCGGATATACGAGATTTGGTTCATGAAAAATGGTATGGGAAGGTATCAATGGCTTATGTGATTGGACGTTTGGGCTTTAACGGACTTAAAATTGGCAACGCTCAAGTTTCAGAGAAACATAATAATTATATTTCCAATTTGGGAAACGCAAGAGCGAGCGACGTGAAGGAAATAATCTTAAAAATTAAAGAAAAATTCGTACAGACATTTGGTTTTGAACCCGAACTGGAAGTTGAAGTTGTAAAATAATCGCAGTAATGCTATTATGCCCGGTATGTATTGTATTCTAGTTTTAAATATAAACTTAAAAAAGAAGTATCTCTCGCAGTGAGGGGTAATTTCTTTTGTGGAATACAACCCCTCTGAGAGGGTTTTTTTGTGGAAAGGAAATATGGCAGAAGCATTCTCATACGCAAACATTTCTGGAAGAAGTGTGGAAAGACATACACATAGAGTACATATAAATACTCAGGAAGTGGATGCAATAGGGTTTGTATTACGAAATGAAATAGAAACCAGACATCCTCCCATAGCTCGGGTATATATGGAAGGATTACCTTTGTATTTTCGAAATGAGAAGGCATATGAAGTACAGAAATGGACAACTCCTCTTTTCAGAAGAGGATGGAAATATGTTGATGCTGTCTATGAAAGCATTGAGCCTGTCCAGAAGAGAGGCGTCGCAATCCAGGTGGGTACATTGCTTGATGATACATTTAGACAGAAAAGCTCTACGGATGAATATGTCTGGAGAATGGTAGAAGGTCGTTTGGGAGGACTTCGGAAAAAAGGAGAGAGAGTTCCTTTTACCCTTGAGCATATTTTACGAAACAGAACTGCTACTTTGGAGAGTAGTTATAATCCCAGTGATCGGTGTTCTGTCAGGGATGCATTCTATCAGAGAGATAAATTTTTTGACCTACATGGTCAAGTGAGAACAGATCAACTGTTTATTGTGGTCCATCCCTCTGAGTTTACGGGACAACAATTAAAGATGCTGAAAGCCTTGTACGATTTATTGCGAACTGATCCACAATTTAACCAGCATACAGAAGCCGATATTCGTGATTTCTTGCGAATAATATATCGGCATGTATGGATAAATACTAAAGGGGAAATTTCCAAAGGTATTACCCAACCGGCATTCAGAGAAGACGGAAGTATTCAATTTGATGAAATACGATAGAAAATAGTTTACAATACATATATGGACGAAGTGAATTTCAAGCAAGCTCGAATTGATAAACTCGCGAAGATAAAAGAAGTAGGTTGGGATGCGTTTGCTCCTTCGTTTGACAAACAGCATTCGGTTCCACACTGTTTGCAGTGTGTTGGGAAAACGGTTAAAACAGCCGGGAAACTTTTTTCTTTCCGTGAGC
>CAZAIV010000102.1:0-2175 GCA_964485315.1 uncultured Gammaproteobacteria bacterium | reverse complement strand
TCGTGGATTTTGAGATATCTTTTTTCCCTAACGTATCTTGTGAAAGATACCCATCTTTCATTGTCCAGGCTTTTATTTCGATATTGTCGTTATCATCTTTGCCTACCGGAACTTCAGGAGCAAGCATATTGGGGACATAAGACAATTTTTGATTAAGCGTTATTTGCAACATTTTTAAATCAGCTTCATGTTCGGCAATTTCTGCGCCTATGCCTCGTAATCGTTCAATTTCTTCCGGAGTTGGTTTCTGTTTGGAACCCGCGTTGAGCTGTTGCCGCAGAGAATCAATTTCTGTCTGTAGTGCCTTTCGTTTATCATCGAGAGCAATAATCCCGTCGATGTCCGCTTTCACCTTTCGATGAAAGCAGTTCTTCTTCACCTTTTCCTGATGATCTCTGATATATTTGATGTCTAACATAATGTTATTATAATCAATTGTCAATAATGTACAATTGTCATCCCCGCGAAGGCGGGGATCCAATTAACTCTTCCTACTATTCAATTGGTATTATAAATTGGATTCCCCTCTACGGGGGAATGACAACGAAAAAGTTCAGCATGACAGAAGGCTGCTGTGATTATATCCTGTTTCCATAAGAGGGTCAAATGTGGAAAAGCAGTACTTATTTACTTGTAGCTTTTTTTGCTGAAGTTTTCTTTGCAACCGGCTTTGTAGATGAAGCATTTTTGGTTTCTTCTTTCTTATTGCTTGTCGCTTTTTGCTTAGTTTCGGCTCCTTTTACCAATAATTTCGACAAACCCGATTTCAAGCGTGCGGCTTTATTTTTATGGATAATATGTTGTTTGACTGCGCGATCTAAAGAACTAAATGCTTGTCCGACTGTTTCTTGCGTTGGCGCTTGATTTGCAATTTTAAGCATCTCACGATAGACGGTCTTAATCCGGCTATTTTGCAAGGCTCGCTTCTTATCCTGCCGCATTTTCTTTTTTGCATGTTTTAAGACTGGCATGCACGTATTTTAGCATGCTATACTTGAATTGACAAGAATTGACTTCCATTCGTCATTCTGGAAAGCAAGCGACAGCGCGACTTTTCCAGAATCAGATCCTGGATGCTCCGTCAACTGACGGATCACCAGGATGACATGCATGAGTATTTTAGCACAAATCGCTACTTTTTTGGGGAGATTTTCTCTTTCCCGACGTATTGCTGTAAGACATCCGGAATAATAACGCTTCCATCTTTTTGTTGATAATTATCAAGAATCGCGATAATCATTCTTCCCATCGCGACGCCCGTATCATTCACCGTATGAGCAAACGATGTGTCTTTTTCATCTTTATAACGGATTTTTAAACGCCTCGCCTGAAAATCAGTTGCGTTCGTATCACTCATAACTTCCATAAATGTAAGTTGGGACGGCAGCCACACCTCGACGTCGTACTTTTTATGTGCCGCCGCATACCCGGAATCTCCACTACACATAAGCAGCACGTGATACGGTAGTTCCAATTGCTGAAGCAGCCATTCATTGAGTGATAATAAATATTCATGCATCTCTTCCGATTTTCCCGGCATAGTAATAGTGTCCATTTCCAGTTTGTCAAATTGGTGTACTCGCTTAATTCCCCGCACATCTTTCCCCCATGATCCGACCTCTGAACGAAAACATGGTGTGAAAGCAAACATTTTTATCGGTAATTCTTTTTCAGAAATTGTCTTATCCATATAGTAGGCAAACAAAGATGGCTCCGAAGATCCGACCAAATATAATTCGTCTTCTTCTACGTTTTTCGAATCTATTCTGTATACTTGATCTGCTTCTTCTGGGAAATGTGATGAACCAAAGAGCGCTTTTTGCTTAACCAACAATGGAACAATCATCGGAGTAAACCCTTCTGCCAATAATTTATTCTTTAACAACTCAAATAACGCGTATTCCAGCAACACTGCTTCATTCTTAAGATACGCAAAACGGCTGCCGGAAACTTTTGCGCTTTGTTCAACATCTATTATGTCCAGTCTTTTCCCCAGATCTACGTGATCTCTGGCTGGAAACGAAAATATCGGCATCGTGGATTTTGAGATATCTTTTTTCCCTAACGTATCTTGTGAAAGATACCCATCTTTCATTGTCCAGGCTTTTATTTCGATATTGTCGTTATCATCTTTGCCTACCGGAACTTCAGGAGCAAGCATATTGGGGACATAAG
>CAZAIV010000101.1:0-5704 GCA_964485315.1 uncultured Gammaproteobacteria bacterium | reverse complement strand
GAATGAAGAGGTCATTCAAAACTATGTCAAAAATCAAGGAAAGATCTATACGCAAGTGTGCCGGGGGCAAATAAAGTTGTTTGAAGATTTGCCGTGATGGAGTGCTTAGATACCGCGTAGCTTGCTGCGCGGTAGTTCATTAAACCTACAAGCAATTTAGCTTGATATATCAATATAAATTGATTGTTGTGGAGATGGCCGGCAATGAACCGGCGTCCGAAAATTGTCATTAACAACATCTACAAGCGTAGTTTATATTAAAATGTCCTCATATCTTTTCTCATAAACAAGAATAATACGAGTAAAACTTCTTAAAACCAATAAAAGGCGAAGTCAGACCCTTTTATCTGTTTCCCAACTGTTTTTATGCCCATATCATCCCGTTGGGAAGACAACATGAACAGTCTTAAACTAGCTTGTGTTTTTAGGCAAAAGCAAGTTGTGGACCGGAAACGATGGCGCGAGCGCCCTGCACGAGTTGTGCGTAGACGTTTGCTACGCCTCCGATAAATGCATTTTTAGCATTTAAGTTTTGATTCATTTTAACGACAGTGAATCATTGTCGGCTTGCAGTTGTTAAGGCGCATTTCCCGTCGAATCAAATCATCCCCCCTTGTCCCGCGAAGCTTTAGCGAAGTGGGATTCGCCTCGTGGAATAACAGTGAATATTGATTCTATTTCTTACCCATGAACACTTGTTCAAGTTCGCGATCAAGATCCTTTCTCTTTAACGCCTCGCGTTTCTGATACTGTTTCTTTCCTTTCCCTAAGGCTAGTTGGAGCTTGATGTAGTGACGAGTAGTATACATGGAAAGAGGCACCAAAGTCAAGTTTTGGCCGTCCATTTTCGCCTTAAAAGAGAGAAGCTCCTTCTTATGCAAAAGAAGCTTTCTTGTCCGTTTCAGGTCATAATTTTCAGGCCGTGCGTATTCGTACGGGAAGATTCTCGCTCCGACGAGGTAACATTCACTTCCGATGATTCGGGCATAGCTTCCGGTCAGATCGGCATGGCCCAAGCGCACCGCTTTTACTTCTGCGCCGTACAGATGAATGCCCGCCTCGAATGTTTCGAGAATTTGGTAATCATGATACGCACGACTGTTGGTTATCTTCATGCCTTTATTATAGCAGGACAGAAGAGATATATTACTGAATTGCAATGCTTTTTATCTCGTCAGATGAGGTCAGGAAGAAAATCTTTTTATTGGTTTCCTGGACATCCATATCCTTAGCCTTGTTCAATGCGTCTGTCACATATTGCGCCTGGAATGTTCCGTCTTTTCCGAGTTGGACGATGCGGCTATTCCCGTTATCAAGCACATATATGCTATGCATGTTTGCATCTGTCACAATGCGCGTCGGAGAAGAGAAGGGTTTATCAAGCCCCTTCAGGTTAAATGTCGTAGGTTCTCCCCGTAAATACTTAACAAGAAGACCATTTGACTGTAGCACATAAATAGCGCTGTCAATTGCAATACTGACTGCATGTCGTACGTCAGGGGATATATCTTTCGCAAAATAACTGCTTTTCCCATAATCACTGCCCGGAACATATTTAAGAATGCCTGTTTTTTTATCCAAAACATAAAAATTACCCTCATATGTGCCAAATCCGCCGATTGTCTGCCAGTCATTGTTGTTTTTAATAAGCGGGTTTGCTTTGTTATCTGCGAAGATGCCCATATTGGTGATATAGTAGTTTGTTGTTCCGTCGCTGGCTACATAACTCGTGTCCGTGTGTTTATTTTCTGTTGCGAGAAGAAGCGTATCGCTTGAATGTGCGTCGGTGACTGTCACCTGTTGGATAGTATTGGCAGCCTGCATTTTTGCCTCTACCTGGGATAAAAGATCAGAAACTTGTTTGGCCTGCTGGGATGATGAAGGAAGTTGCTGTTGCGCGGACTTTAACAAGCTATCGGCTTTTTGATATTCTGCAAGGCTGTTGGGAGATGTTGTGTCTACATTGGCAACCGCATTTCCGCTGTCAAAATAGTTTTTCGCTTCAGGGTAATAATGCTGAAAAACATGCTGGTTTTTTACGTCTTCCTGGTGCGACTTAATCAACAGAATACTCTCTGCCAGAACGACGAGGACAATACATGCGACGACAAGTCCGATCTTCGTTTTCATCGGCAGTCGGAACATTTTGAACTGAAGAAAAGACGGAAGATTGGGAGGACGGATACGTAGTGAGGGAAGTTTGAAAGACAGACGTTTCGCCGGAATTTCAGTTTCGGAGGTATCAATCTCATGCGGCTGATTGATCTGCATTGTCGGGTGTGTCGATATCGGGGTCTGTCCCATCTGTTCTTGTTCGGAAGTAGATCCTTGCTGGATGTGGCCTTCTACCTTTATGATAATACAACTGACTGCGCTATTCTCTATTCCTTGTAATCTGCTGTTCAGACTGTCGGCCATTTCGTTTGGTAAGTGATCCGTCATAGTTGATAAGACATCTGAAGAAATATGGTTCGCAAACGCCTGAGTCTCCAGGAAAAGGAGATCACTGTTTTGTAAATAGCCGGAAGATGCTTTTATTGTCTGGTTATTTTGCTCCGAAACAGTGAGAATCGTTGCAATATTTTCAGCTCGTTTTAAGACGACACTTCCCGATCCCGCAATGAAAACATAAAGGATAGTGTCTTTTATATAGACTGCGGCTAAGGACAGTGCAATATCTTTCGGAACATGATCAATCGCGGTCAGGATAACCTGCTTGATTGCGGCAAGATTTTTATGCTCAAGCGTAAAAAACTCTGTTTCAAGTTTGGTGAAAATCTCTTTTCCGATTGCATTTATGTCGGACTCGACAGGCGGAACGGGAGTGGTAAGAGAGGTTACCGCAAAGAAGCTGCCTGCCGAGTATGTGTGTGCCCAGGCAGTAGGAGTTGGTTGAAAAATAATCTTGGTAAAACTAAGTTGTAGCGTGTTGGGCATTACTCATAGTATAGCAAGGGTTGCAAGAAAAAGTCCAAAGGCAACCACTGCTTGTATAATCGCAATGATAAGCAAAACTATAGAAGTATTTGCAGGCCGGATGAAAATAAGATGATTCAGTGAACGTACTTGATTGATAACAAATACGAGAAAAACAGTATAGAGAAGTAATAAGGTGGCAAAACCCAAGGTAAAAACATTATTTATTCCGCTTGTTTGTATAAAGTTAATAAAGGTATTCATTATGTTGTCTTAGCTTCTCTCAAATCCAAGATGAGATCGGTAACGTAACTTGGTCTGGGAACATTTTCAAGAAAAATGGAATTATTCTGTGCCTGGGGGTCAACTCTAACGGTTCCGTAATCAAAAAAAGTTTGGATGAATCCGGCTTGATTATATGACACATCCGCGATCTCGATAATCGTTACCGTATCAACTTTTTTGAAGCTGATGTTTGAGAGTTCAATATCCAAAACATGTAAATTACTCACAATGCTGACGTTATAAAACCAGATGATATAGTTGACGTAGGCATAGCCAAAAACGATTAGGTAATAAGAGAAAAAAACAATGACTAATGAAGAAGGGGTAAAAAGAGCTGTTATATCTATGCCGATAGTGGGAAAGAAAAGAAAAATAATCGGAGGCAATAAAAGAAAGATAAGTGTGAAGAAAATCCAAGGTATATTGGTGACAAAGGATGCATGTAAAAGAAGGATAACGTCTTCATTGGGTTCTTGGTTAATAAAGCTTACCCCGTCAGGCTTCTGAAACAGGGATGTAAAAAAGGAAGAAAGGCGGGGATGATTTGGCGGCATTGTCAGAAGCGTTTTGGCGCTTTTTAACTGTGTCGATGTCTGTGCATCGACTGTTGCGTCGGCTTTTTCGGCATTTGTCGTAATCTGTGTGTTCTGCTCATCTTGAAGCGTCTTCGATTTTTGAGACTGAAAAATATCAGGCATAATAAAAAAGTTGAAAATTAAAAGTGAAAAGCTTGAGAGATGTTCTTCAAACTTACATATCGATTAGCGTTATTATAGCTTATCTCTGCTCGATATTATAGAGAGGGCCGATGATATTGATATTTGAAGGCGCACGAAGATTGAAATAATTTTTAAAATCGGATCCGCTGAAGCTTGCGGTTCCGGCGTCTCCGGTGAATGAGATACTCGTTGTCTGCCCGCTTCCGAAATCAGCATTTACCGACGCAGAAGAAACTGTGTTGAAAGGCGTCTTGCCGCGGTTGCGCAACTCTTGCTTTACCTGATCTGCGCTCCATGTGTCCGGCACACTTTTATCCGTTTGGGACAAATGCGGCTGCGTACTGCTGTCTGCCTCTGCCAGCAGAATGACATTGACAATATCTGCCAATTCACTCGGTTGTAGCCAAGCGGTATTATCATATTGGGATCTGCTGCCCCAGTCGCAATAAAACCACGGAGAGTTGGCATGCGAAGGGCCATCATACGCGTTATTTTGCAAATCAGAAAAACTATTCACACTGCCGCTGGCATCAAGACCTGTTTTGGTATATGAAGTGTTGCTCCATCCAAGATCAGATGAACTATGGAAGTATCCGCCTGCCGTGGATGAAAACCATGCTTCAATCGGCTGACCATTTGATTCCATAACTTGTCCTGCCGTAGCGCTGACTGCATCAGTCCACGGTTGTGCATTTAATTCGGTTTTCACTTCCTGAAAATGCTGATCCGGCGCAACTGTTGTTTGACCGTTATCAATTGCATGCATGACGTACGATCTGGCCGCAATGGCCTGTGCTTTTAATGCTTCTGAAGGCCAATTACTTGGCATTTCATAAATATGCTTCAAATAATCTTCAACATTCATTGATTGATTGCTAAAGGTTTCTCCATAATCATTCGTTCCGTTAACAGTGACATTATTTCCAGTGCCAATATTGGTAATGGTAATATTTTGGAAATATGCATTGAGAATATCATTATAACTTTGTCCTGCTTGCGCACGGCCGAGAGCTCCATACTGGCTCATTCCGACGCGGTGAGGAACACCATAAGTAAACAATGCAAATCTGGGACTAAAACCGGGATCTTTCCCGTTCGTTAAATCACTGGAGCATCCTCCGCTTGTCGTATATGCAGTTGTCGGGAGTCCGAGACTTGCAACTTTTGCCGCTATTAATGCCTGCTGTTGAGCAGTCAGAGAGGCGATTTGTCCTGAAAGCGTTTGTTGATACGATGTTGCCTGTGCAACAATTGAATCCAGTTTCGCAGATTGCGCATCAAGGTTTGCTTTTGTCGCAATGAGTCGCGTCTCCTCAGTTGTCAGTTCCTGTTTCTCCGTTTCCAGATCGGTAATTGAAAGCACTAAGTTTGTAATCATGGTTTTTTCCTGGTTTGCATTTGCTTCCTGATACGCAAGGTTTTCTGTGACTTGTGAAGCGGTTTTTGCCGAGAGTATAGTGAGCAGAGGAGAATCGGAGTAGCTGTTAATATAAAAATCGCGAATTGCGGAATTAAGCAATTGCTGCTTATTTTCCAAATTTGCATATCCGGCGTCAATTTGTTGTTTCTTTACTGCGAGGTCCTGTTCTATTACCGCGACATTTTGTTTAATTTGGACAATTTGCTTGGTCATCGAGTCCAATTGTGATTGGAGCGGTTTCGTCGCTGCGATAGACTGATTGAGCTGATTGGTTAATGTCGCTATTTGCTGATTGATGCTGTCCAGTTTCCCTTCGTCAAATCCTTGCGCATCAATTTGCAGAGGAAGAAAACTTTGCATGATA
>CAZAIV010000100.1:0-16327 GCA_964485315.1 uncultured Gammaproteobacteria bacterium | reverse complement strand
GAAAGAAACCGATGTCCGCCAAGAAGTGAGTCAACTCTTCGTCCGATGACTCCGCCGATGGGCAAATTCCGCCAAAAAGGCGCTGTCGGTTGATCGATATCCGGCGCGATCCCTCCGATTAAATTGGCAACAATAGCTACTAATCCGGTAGCCAAAGAGACTGAATGCATTGGTTGTGGCAAAACGACGTAACTCAACGCCGTAAATGCAGCTAAATCATGTGTTCTTCCTGTCATGAGTTTGTATTATATATGTAGTATAAAGTATTATGTATATTGTGTAAACCATAGATAAACAGATAACAATTTAACAATGAAACAATTTAATAATTTAACAAATAAAACAATTAGTATTACCAATGTTACCCACGCAAAAACTTTCAAGGGTAAACTCATCGGCCTCCTCGCTTCACCCGAACCATGTTCGCTTTATTTTCAAAGCCGATGGGGAATTCACACATTCGGCATGAAATATCCAATTGACATCATCATCTTAGACAACGCGTGTATAGTCAGAGCACGCAAATCATATCTTCAACCCTGGAGCGTTTTCTTTTGGAATCCGAAGTTAAAACACATCCTCGAAATGCCGCCCGGAACTATTGAAAAAAAGAACATATATCTCGGAGACAAAATCAGTATACAACCATAATCCAAAATTATTCTCACATTTCATTCGTTCCTTTCAACCGCGATCGTGCATTCACCGATAAGCGCCGCGAGTGCCCCGATTGCCGCAAGAACCGGCGCGATAACAGCGCCGACCACTCCGATGGTCAATGGAAATGTCACAATCTCTTTTCCTGTTTTATCTTTGATGGTAATCTTTCGAATGTTCCCCTCTTTTATAAGCTCTTTCACTTTCCCGACCAAATGTGTTCCGTCTACTTTGAATTCTTCTTTTTTCATTTTTGTCATACTTACCTCCTTTCGCTTATAACAGATTATCTTATATTGCCATTTTTTTCAATGATATATAGCACACATTGAAAATAAACAGAAATCAGTTGCTATATCCTAATACTCCTTTTTTTCTCCATTTCATATATACTATCTTTATATCATGCTGCGGGAAGTTACATATAGACAACTTTATGGAATCCTCTTCTTCGTCCTGCTTTTTATACTATTCTTATTTCTCAGATTCTGGCACATCCCGCAATCAATCGGACTCGGGTCGGATCAGGGAAGAGATTTTTTAACGACATGGAATATCTATGCGTCTCACAAATTAACGTTAATCGGTCCTCCTTCTGAATTTACCGTTTTCGGGCATGAGTTCTTTTTCGGCCCATTACCATTTTACGAAATTTTACCAGCTCTCATAGTAGGAAACGGAAGTATCGTCTTCGTTTCTTATTATTTAACGATAATAAATGCGCTTGGCATCTTCGCTGCTTTGTTTATTCTGTATCGTTTTGCCCCGAACAAATTTGTCGTGTTCATTTTCGGATATTTCCTGACACTTACTCCCTTACTTGTGGAATACACACGCTCTTACTGGAATCCGTTTCCGATGATTGTCATTTCTACTCTTTTGATAAGCCTTCTGTCTGTTATCGCGTATCAGAAAAAGACAAAACATCTTTTCCTCTTATTCTTTCTCGTTGGCGTGCTTTTTGGACTTGGACTGCAAGCACACTACTCCTATGTACTGACGATAACGGTAAGCGCTATCGTCCTCTACGTAATGAAAAAAATAAACAGAAGAAGCACGTTGATGACGTTGGTGGGTTTTATTGTTGGTTTTTCGCCGATTATTTTATTTGAGCTTCGTAATCATTTTTATAATCTCACGACGTTTATCTTAACATTGCAGCATGGGACAAGTCTGACGTTTCATTCCGTTCTGCCGCAATTTTATTTCATCTCACTTATTCCTTTCTTTCTTTTTTTACTGTCGCTTTTTATCGTACGCATCACGACAAATAAAAACATGTTGGTTCTCGTCGGTATATGCTTTATTGTATATACATATATATCACTCGCGACCATTCTTCCTGTTCCCACACACGGGTACGATATGGTTCCCGGATGGAATGTGCCGGCTCTGGAGAAAACCGCTTCAATTATCCAATCACAACACCCAAAACAATTTAATATCGTTGATCAGCTGACGAACGACAATCGAGCAATGTCTCTTCGCTATGTGTTAACCGTAGACGACGTTGTACCGATGGCAGTTGATCAATATCCGTCGGCTACAACTTTATTCGTATATACTCGCTTGTCCGTTCACACGATTCTTACATCCAATGTGTGGGAAATCCATTCTGCGCAACCGATGCATCTGGTAAAGTCCTGGCCAATCCAAAATGGTATTTATCTTTACGAATTACAAAAAACAAAAAAATGAAACGAAAAACAAAATCTGATATACTCTCTTCATGAAACCGATTGTCACAATGGATGATTTTGCCAAACTTGATCTCCGCGTGGGAAAGATCATCAAATGCGAAGAAAAAGAAGGGTCAGAAAAATTATTGCGTTTAACTGTAGATTTCGGAACAGATGGAGCGAGAAATATTCTATCCGGAATTAAGCAGTGGTATAAGCCGGAGGATTTACTTAACAAACAATATATCTTCGTTTTTAATTTGCTACCGCGAACCATGATGGGAGAAGATTCTGAAGGCATGCTCCTTGCAGCCGATGGAGGAAATTCTGAACTACCAGAAGGTGGAAAACCCTTACCACTGACCGTTATTGAATCAACGACTCCAGGCGCCAAAATTCGCTAAGCTATCTACTTTTCAAAACCATTGCAATTATTTCATTTACCGCCGGAAGCGTTTTTCTGTTTTTTACTTTATCCAAATCAACCCATTCCATATCCGCGACATGATGATCTTTTTTTCGCTTTAGTTTCAGAAACAAAATCGCATAAAAATGCTAGTATAAGCGTTTGTTGTCTCCCCCATACATACTCCCAATAATTTACATGAGAAAAAGGAAGTAAGTGGTTTACTCGCACATGAACTCCTGTTTCTTCAAAGACTTCTCTGATAACTGCTTCTTCATTGAATTATTATATCAGTGCTAACCCCAACGTTACTACAAACACTGACAAAGTTTTATTGACATTTAGTATGTAATGTGATACATTGACTGAATGAAATACTACGATTGGGATAAAGAGAAAAATGAACGACTAAAAAAAGAACGACATATTTCATTCGAAGAAATCGTTATCGCTATTGAAGAAGACAGAGTATTTGATATAGTTGCTCATCCGAATCAAACGCGTTACCCTCACCAGAAGGTATATATCATAGAAATTAATAGTTATGTCTATGTAGTACCTTTTGTAGAGGAGACAAAAAAGTATTTCCTAAAAACAATTATACCAAGTAGAAAGATGACAAAGAAGTATCTCAAAGGAGGTGAAGAAAATCTATGAAAACGGTCGTTTTAACAGATGAAGAAATTAAATTATTAGAAGCATTAGAAAAAGGAGAATTTGTTTCGATTAAAAATGTAGACCAGGCAAAACAAGATGCTATTGAAGCAGCTCGAAATACATTAAATAAGACAAAAAATATCAATCTTCGCTTAGCAGAAAAAGATATCCAAAAGGCAAAAGTGAAAGCTGCAGAAAGCGGAATACCATATCAAACATTACTAAGTTCAGTCATTCATCGCTTTGTAAATAACTAACAACCTACTACTTATATGAGCAGTATTCAATGAAATCGGTCTAGTCATCCCCTCCGGTCGGAGCGATGCCGTAATAATCCAGCATTCGTTTGGCTATGTTGAAAAATATCGGCGCTGCCGTTTCAGAGCCGTAGATAGACGACGTCGGCTTATTAACGATGACTAAAATCGCGAATTTCGGATTATCCGCCGGAGCGAAACCGATAAAAGACGCGATTGTTTTTGTCGGATCATAATGACCTGCGACGGGGATTTGTGCAGTTCCCGTTTTTCCTGCGATTCGATATCCGTGCAGTCTCGCGAACTGTGCTTCTCCATGATCTACCGAGTTTACGAGAATTTCAGTCATCACTTTCGCTGTTTGCATGGAAATGGGCTGGTCAACGACTTTCGGAGGAATATCGATAGTTTGTCCGTCCGGAGTATCTATGTGCGCGACCACATGTGGTTCCATCCGCTTCCCGTCATTTGCAAGACTTGCAAATGCCGTTAATAGTTGAATCGGCGTTACCGCGATTCCCTGTCCGAAACTTGCAGTCGCTACATCGATCGGATACCAACTGTCGCGGGGCTTAATATCCGCCCCTCCTTCCCCTTCTAAATCGATCCCTGTTACATCATTAAATCCGAATTTTTGCAAAACATCTTCCATGCCGGACAAACCAAGTTTTTGTGAAACGAAAACCATTCCCGTGTTATCCGACTCCTGAATAACGTGTGTCATATCGATACCGGGCGCATATTTATCATTCCATGTGTGAATTTCATATCCGCCGATAGAAACAGGACCGCCGCAAATGGTACATTTCGTGGTAGGCTTCACCAATCCCTTATCAATTGCTTCTGCCAATACGAGCGGCTTAAATGTCGATCCGGGTTCATACGTGTCACTGATAAACCCGTTGAGATAATCAGCATCCGTATAATTCTGATAATCCCGTGGATCAAAAGAAGGAATTTCCGCCATTGCAATAATACCTCCTGTCTTCGGATCAATTGCTGCCGCCATATCGCTCTGGCCTCCATACAGCGCTAATCCTTTCTTCAGTTCATCTTCCATGATATATTGCACTGCGCGATCGATGTGTGTAACCAAAGTTCGTCCGTTCGTCGGGCTTGCCATATCCTGCATTTTCGCGAGTATCGGTCTTCCGAATGCGTCGTTAATCTGTTCCATGTACGTCGACTTCCCTCGCAACTGGCGATCATAAAACCCCTCAAGTCCGAAATATCCCTTATCTTCCCCGTTTTGATTTTTTCCGACAAATCCGAGCAGTTTGGCTGCCATAGATGCTTCGGGATAATCTCGCGTATATTGTTCCTCGAATCCGACACCCGGTAAGTGCAACTTCTCAATAGAAGACTTTGTATTGCCATCAACCGTCGGGGCGAGTGATACCCAAAATTTATCCAGCGACAAAAGCGCGCTGATACTTGCCGGATCTTCTTTCAAAAGAGAACTTAATGCATTGGCGGTAAGACTTTCATTTTTTACGATCTTCGGATTCGCGAAAACAGTATAGGTGAGCTTATTTGCAGCAAGAGAGAAACCGTCTGATGACTGTATCTCCCCGCGTATGCCTGAGACACGAACGTAGTTACCGTATTGCGCTTCGCCTAAACTCACGAGTTCATCAGCACGAACGACTTGCCAATAAAAGAGGCGTAGTGTTATACAGAATAAGAGAAAGAAAAATAGTACCAAAGCAAGTCTGCATCGCTTACTCATTGTGAGTCTGCCAAGGGTACAGAATCAGAAAGAGCTATTTGCGTTTTCGCGCTATCCTGCACAAATCCCATTGTAGCAGCTTGTGATGCAATTCTCGAATAGGAAGAGAGTGCAAGCACTTTATCTTCAAGAACGATATTTTTATTCTGTAAATCATGCAGTTTTGTCTGTATCTGATTCAGGACGATTCCTTGTGTCGACATCATATTATTCACGGTAATATTCAGGACAATCAGTCCTAATATAATGAAAAATAAGCTTATGATGATAAATCGGGAACTTTTCATGACTTTTCTTTCTGTTTTTTTTCAAACACGCGCAGTTTCGCGCTTCTGCTTCGATTATTACGTGCTTTTTCCTCTTCTGTCGCTGTCATCGGATGAGGAGTTATGATTTCCCCCCACCCGTTTTTTTCAAACGTCTGAAAGCTATGTTTCACTATCCTGTCTTCCAAAGAATGAAAGGAGATAGCGACGATTCTCCCTTCACTCTTTAGCAATTGCAATGCTTTCGGCAATGCTTCTTCAATCACATGCAATTCATCGTTAATAATGATCCGCAATGATTGGAAAATCCGCGCCGCTGCTGCAGTACGGTCCAGTCTTGCGGGCATTACTCTATGAATGATTTCTATTAATTGGTCTGTTGTCGTAATCTCTTGTAATTTACGTACCCTGACAATTTCCGTCGCGATACCATGAGCAAATCGTTCTTCACCAAAGTTACGAAACACATTTATCAGTTCATTCCTATGTAAACCATTGAGCAAATCTTTCGCGGTAACACCCAAGTCCGTATCCATTCGCATATCCAATGGTCCGTTTTTCTGAAAACTGAATCCACGTTTCGGGTCATCTATTTGATGACTTGATACCCCGAAATCAAATAAAATTCCCGAAACCTGTTCAAATCCATTTTCCTTCGAAATCGTATCAATATCCCTGAAATTCCCCCGCGCCAATGTTACATTTTCCCCGTTTTTATATTTTATGTTTTCAGTATTCAGTTTTTTTTCAACAAAGTCCAGCGCCTCTTCATCCACATCAATTCCCAACACTTTCCCACCGTTTTTCAAAATCTCGAAGCTGTGTCCTCCTCCGCCCAATGTCGCGTCAATGTATTTCTCTCCCGGCTTAATGTTTAAATACTCGACAACTTCCTCTAAAAGAACACTCGTGTGATAGTTACTCATTAGTAATTGTCATCCTGAACTTGTTTCAGGATCTTTGAAGATGCTGAAATGAATTCAGCATGACAACGTGACAAGTTCATTCCTTTTCCTCCCTTCCCAATCGTTCCGCAATTCCGGAAATACTTTTCGACAATCTCTCCTGTTGCTCTTCCCAATTCTTTTTATCCCAAATTTCAACGAAACGGTCTACACCGGCGTATATAATATTCTCATACAGCTTCGCATATAATCGTAAATGTGCAGGCAGCACACATCTACCTTTACTATCCAGCTCTACGAAGCTCGCGTTGCCAAGTAAGAAACGCTGTACTTCCCGTGTCGATTTGTCAGTAAATGGTTTTCCTTCAGTTCCTTCAAGCAGCGTTTTGTAATCTTTTTCTGAAACCACCACCAGACATTCTTCAAATCCTTTCGTGATGATCAGTCGATCACCAAGAATCTGTCGTAATTTGCTGGGCAGGCTGATTTGTTGTTTTTCGGAAATCTTTCCGTCGTATTGTCCCAGCAACATAATGTTTGTACTACTTTTTCCTACTTTGGACTACTTTCTTATTTTGCTACTTCCATGAAAATTTGTCAAGAGCAATTCTAAGAAAAAACAATTATATATCCGCCACCTTCCAGGTGGAGATTTTGTAACCAGATACTTTTTCTATTATTGTCATCCGTTCCCACATACAACTGTCCAGTCTGCCACCCTTCCTCATGTCGTTTTCGCCCACACTGTTTCTCCCACCTTTCATTTGGTTTAGCTTCGCACCTTCTCTTCGTAACAATTTAGTAATATAACAATTTAGCAATTTTTTTCACTTTACAAACTTTATAACTTTATGGACTTTATAACTTGCTTGCGGCTTAGAGGTTTATGGAATCTTTGATTTGATATACGCTTCCGTCAGTCTTCGTCACTTTCATAATCAAATCGACTGAGGTAATACCTGTGTCATATCGGCAATGACCGCTCGAACATGTGCCTAATTCCCGAAATTCAGACGCATAACTTGATTTTCCATCAACATTCACTGGTGAATCGCTGCCAAACTCCTGCGTGACCTTACTTCCCGCGTTATCCGCGGTCTGATCTGCAACAGGGATATCTGCTTGGTAGGTAAAATTCCATTCAAGCGTTTTTATTCCATCAAGTTTATCTGCGGTAAACCTGATTGCTTTCCCATCACTTCGCAATACCATTTGTAAACCGATATCGCTCGGCTGCATCGTTCCGATCATTTGTTCCTGAGATTGACCGGAAGAAGAATTTGCATTTTCGGCATTTTGTGAACTGATATTTTTTGCAGAAAGGAAGAAAAACCCACCGGCTAAAATAAGCAAAACGAGAATAACAATGAAAAGAATCAACACCTTTCTATTCTGCAACAGTTTCATAGATTTATTGTATAACACCCATTAATAAATTTGCAAATGCTGTTATATGCCTCCGCAGCACACCAACCCCACGGAAATTGTCAAATGAATCTATCACAGAAGCTTTTTCTTGAAATAGTTCTGAAGCTCGTCAATCGGTAAACGGATTTGTTCCGCAGTGTCCCTGTCGCGGATCGTAACTGTTTGGTCAGTTATTGTCTGGAAGTCCACTGTCACGCACCATGGCGTACCGATTTCATCCTGTGCCAGATAACGTTTTCCGATATTCCCCCGATCATCCCACGCAGTCATATAGTTCTCGCGCAAACTTTCATAAATTTCTCTCGCCTTCCCCACCAACTCTTCTTTGTTCGCTAACAAAGGAAAAACCGCTACTTTGTATGGAGCAAGCCTCGGATGGAGTTTCAAAACAACCCGTTTTTCGTCCTCGATATACGCATCTAACAACAAAAACAAAATCGATCTATCAACTCCGGCAGAGGTTTCAATATCCCACGGGATATATTCATCCCCTGTCACCAAATTTTTATATCGCATGTCTTTCCCGGAATATTCCTGGTGACGGCGCAAATCCCAATCTCCGCGGTGATGAATGCCCATAAATTCCGCCCATCCGAACGGCGCGTTATATTCTATATCCGTTGCCATTCTGGCATAATGCGCTTTTTCTGTATCTTCATGGTCGCGGAATCTGAGATTTTCTTTCTTCATTCCCAAATTTATATAGAAATCCATCCTGTTTTGCTTCCAGTATAGAAACCACTTTTCTCCTTCATCAACTTTCGGTTCTATATAATATTGCACTTCCATTTGTTCAAATTCCCGTGACCGGAATGTAAAATTTCCCGGAGTGATTTCGTTTCTGAACGCTTTTCCGATTTGCGCGATTCCGAACGGGATTTTCACACGTGTCGAATCAACGACATTTCTGAAATTCACATGCGCTCCGTTAGTAATTTCCCCGCGAAGATATAATTTGGATTGCTCCCCTTCAATTATCCCCAGATAGGATTTTACTAGCAAATTAAACTTCTTGGGCTCCGTCCACGCAATTTTTTCACCTTTATGTGTTTTTTCATGTTCGGCAATTTCCTTAAGCTTGTCTGCTCTGAATCGCTGATGACAAATTTTACATTCTATCAACGGATCTGTGAACGCTTCCACATGACCGCTGGCTTCCCATGCACGAGGATTCATAAATATGGCAGCATCGACACCGACGATATCAGACCGCAGTTGCACCATTTCTTTCCACCAGATATCTTTCAAGTTTTTTTTCAATAAACTTCCTACCGGTCCGTAATCCCATGTTCCGCCCAATCCGCCGTAAATTTCAGATCCGGGATAAATAAACCCGCGCCGTTTGCAGAGCGCTACAATTTTTTCCATCAAATTATCTTTCATACAGCCTTATGATAGCAGAAACGAGAAAGATACTAAAGCCCTCGAAAGCTTGCGTCACGTGATATAATAAATGTTAGTGAATAAAGCATTGCTGGTAAAGTCACTATTTATTAGTTGAAAATTGCTGTTTGTTCTAATTCTTGTCTGAGAACAAACATGCACTATGAAAACAGCTGAGCGAGTCACACGGTATGCTTTTGTTACAAGCCTGATAGGAGGAGGGACTGTTGCGGTTAACGGTATATTTGACCGACTACACCCAAATCTTTATCAGCAATTTTCTAATGCCGTACACGGGCATCCAATCTTTGAGCAAGGAAGCTTTGCAACCAAAGATGGAATTCATTTCACATACATAAACTATACTCCCTTTACCTTTCATCCTGATAGAGCGGAAACAATTGCTAACTATTACCAACAACTTAATGCATCTAATCCCAATATAACGATGACTTATTATGGAAAACAGACTCAAGTACGCCTGAGTGAATGGGAAAATCCACGGCATAGAATGCTTTTCCTTGTTAATAATCAAACTAATCTTCCTTCTTCACTTCATGCTACGGCAGCAACAATATCGCTCACAAGTCCACTTTTCCCCTGGCAGAATTCGATAGTATTTACATATAATAAAGACACAATCGGCAGTGAATCATCCAGACTACAAGCGCTTAACACAGGAAATGCTGTTGAACTTTGTCAAGAACTTACAAAAGAAGGGAATCCAGATGAAAAAGAAGCGCAGTGCAACAGCGAAGGACTTGCGGTCGAAGCACGTCAGAAAGGTTACTCTTACCCGGCATACCAAAAAGTTATGCAGGGGAATCTTAAAAAATCATTTAGCGATCAAGTGCATACCCTTCCCCTTACTCTTTCACCATCTGCATATGCTCATATTCCGTTCGCTGGAGAAGTATTTACCTCAGACCAATAGTACCAAAATCTATTAAAAGCAGTCTCTTCCCCCTGTTAGATTTTTACTTCCGGTTTTTAAATGTGCTCTTTAGGATTTCTGTAAAAAGATATCTTTACTTTTCAATTTCCTCTCCAACAAACTTTCAATATAGATATTCGTATCGAAAAATGCATGATCTCTCATACTGGCGACGCCGAAACCCAATAATTCCAGTAATTGAAACTCATACTCTTTCACGACCGATACCGAATCATTTGTGCTGGAGAGACAAAGACTGTCTAATGTATAAATAAGTAAAGAAAAAACAGCATTGTTTTCTTCATTTTCCGCGCACAATCCGTCAGTGATCTCACATACATGATACGCATATCCTACTTTCACCAAATCCTGTTTAATAGGGCTGTAATCCGCTATCATCTGCGCTTCGGTAACAATCGGCGATGCGGAACCTGTATACAGATGCAACGAAACCCGATTAAGTAATTCTATATGCGGGGAACGTCTGCTGGCAATCTTACGAACGCCGGGAGCTTTAACCTGCATTTTCCCATGAGTTTTGGTGAGAACAGTCAGCAATCTGTCTGCTTCTCCAATGTTACGACGTTTCAAAACCACCGCTTCTGTTTTTAATGTATGCATATCTTACATTATTTTAAATCAAGCGTTTTATCAGTCAAGAGAGGGAACGGAATCATTGTATTATTATTGTACGTCACCGTATATTGATTATCATACGTTCCTGCCTGTTTTTGTATTAATACAGGCAACGTCGATCCCGACTGCAATTTAAACGGTAGTGTATATGTGACCGTATATGTCGCCTTGCTCAGAGGACGTATCGTAAGAAAACCGTCAAACACTGTTTTACCAAGTTCATTATATGTCGTCATTTTTACTTCAGAACCGATATTATTCACAAGCGTGCTCCCTTGCGGAACATAGATGCGCACCCAATCCCGCAAATCCGCGTTCAGACATAATCCGCCGTCAGCCAAGCTGCAGTCGGATGGCGCATGATTGTTCGTGTAATTAATCGTTACCGTCTTCGTAATCGTCCCGTCGCTCGCGACGTTATATTGATTCTGGACAGATTCTGTGGTATATAAATTAGCCTTATCTCCGCCGAAATTCGCGTCATTAATCATAAGATAATCTCCGTTAAACGATTTGACTTGTCCGGCAGCATTCAGCGCTTCCAAACCGGTCTGCGCGCTTGTATTATTTAAATCAAATAAAATATGTTTCTGTGCTGTCAAGTCCAGCATCGCCTGGAACAGAGGTCCCCAATACTTCTTCGGTGAAGACTGCAGGGATTTTTGTAAAATTGCGGATAAAAGTACGCCGAGTAAACTTTTTCTGTTAGTCCGCTGATAGTTAACCGGACGGGAGATATCATTTTCGAGTTCGTACAGCGCCTGCGGACAATCACATGTCGGATCATTTGCATCAGTAAAATTAATCCCTCCCGCATACACCTGATGATCAAGAATGCCGATAGTCTTCATAAGTACATCCGTATCAATCGCGATATACCCATCGACAGGTTCATAATTCGGAGATTTCTCATACATCTGCTTAAACACATTGATATTGGTCAGATAGTCAGGCGACAGATTTGAGTCGCGAAGATTATAGACCGGATTTGTTAAATGCAGATATTTCACCAAAGGAGCAGGAGCTTGCGGTTTATTGGGAATTGAGTCATCAAGCGGATAAATGTCTGCAGAGACTTCCGGTGTAATTGCTCCTTTATCAAGCTGGAAAATAGCATAACCGGTAATAAACCCGCCGCCCGGACGCAGTTCCTTATCATTTTGGAAAATAATAAAGTATTTCTGCGGAGAATTTTCACCAAGTAGTGTTGGAAGCACGGTGATGAATGGCCTTGCTTGATTGACACCGACCACTATTTCATCCACATACGTTTTTGCTTGTCCGATATCCGTACCGATAGTCTTACCGAATAGCCACGCAGGATAGTGATTTTGATCTATCGCATCAATTTCTGTTTGCACTTTCGCAAGTTGATCACCGATCGGACCGATATCGGGTGTAATTTTCCCGAGAGTCAAGACCGCAGTCGCCAGACGTTCTTGCGCTGATCCGCCGGAGAACGTCCCTTTGCCTTTCAATCCAAGAAGATCTGCATAAGGCTTCAAATCATTGATGACCACTTGCGCGGTATCCAATCCATAAGCACCTGCCTTCATACCATGCTGCGCATCACTGTAATACCACATAGCAACAGGGACATATTGTAAATAGCCGAGCGCATTCAGCTTTTGTTGCGTATCGGCAAGAGCGGTCTTACTTGTTTGCAATGCCTGATCAGCAGCATCTATATTCTGCGATTTGACTGCTGTGTAAAAATTTTTCAGCTGTGCTTCGGTCTGCTTGGCAGATGCGATTGTTCTCTGCAACGGAATCACGAGAATAAAAACAAGAATAACGACGATAATTGCGATAACTGTAACGATAATTGCCAGTGGTTTAAGAAATTTTCGTGACTTCTTACGATTCTGATTCGTCTTCATAGGCTTTGTCATTAGTGCAGTTTGTACCGGGTTACTTTTTTTCTCTTCCTTCGGACCATCCAGCTCGATCTTTTGAAATCCATCCATCATTCTATCATACTGAGACAACAAGTGCTTGTCAACTTGACAAAAGTCGCCGCGTCCGAATCTCACCAGGTCACAAAATCTATGTCCTTTGATTTGCGACGTAGAAATCAATCAAAAGTTTTACAGGGCGTTTTTGCCTGAGATCATAGCCCAAGGAGTTTTCAGGATAATCCACAAATCATAGAGTATAGATCTTCGCCCGACATACGCTGCGTCCATGCTGATTCGTTTATCAAAATTAATCATACTTCTCCCTGATACTTGCCATTGGCCGGTAATTCCCGGTTTTACTGAAAGCACTTCGTCTACGAGCTCTTTTGTCTGAGGATACCGTTTTTGCTGCTCTTCCAGTTCTTCGGTGTAGTATGGCCGCGGACCGACAAGACTCATCTCGCCCTTAAGTACATTAAGTAATTGCGGTACCTCATCAAGAGAATGTTTGCGAATGAATTTACCGACTTTGGTAATCCGAGGATCATCTTTAATCTTGTAATTTCCTCCTTTTTGCTGTTCTTCATACGCCTTTCGAAATTTCGGATCGGTTTTCAATAAATAATACGCGCGCACAATCATAGAACGGAATTTATATGGATAGAATTTTTTCCCGTTTTTCCCCACACGTTTTGGCGTGTCTGCGAAAACAGGTCCGGGAGATTCAATTTTAATTGCAACAGCAACGATAACGATAATAGGAGAAAAAAGAATCAGAAGGATGATCGACAAGATAATATCCATTACCCGCTTACTAAACGTATACAGTGATGCTGTCATACTGATGATTATACATAAAATTTTATGTTTTATGTTAGACCTTCCAGATCTGTTCCTTTCAGACTTGCCACAAATTTTTTTATCTTCGGAACAGAATCTTTCGGACAGACCAAAAGAACATCATCTGTGCTTACCACGACGAGACCATCCAGGTCAATTCCGACAATAAGCTGCTCCGTATCGTTATGAACGATAGAATCTCTTGAACTTTCGAGAATAATTTTCCCCATCGTTACATTTGACTCAACAGTTTCACTGAGCGCTTCCTTCATCGCTTCCCATGCGCCGATATCACTCCAGCCGATATCGGCAGAAATAACAGAACCGTACGCGTGATCCATTTTCTCCAGTAATGCGTTATCAAAGCTTATTTTCTCCAACGTCGGATATACCTCGTGCAATACCTGATCATATGCCTCTGTCCCGTATGCGTCCTGAATTTTTTTCAGTTTTATATATAACTCCGGCGCGAACTCTGCAAACAATTTCCAGAGAAAACGCGGAGTCGTCACGAAGTACCCAAGATTCCAGGCATGATATCCGTCCTGTGCAAATATTTTTGCCGTTTCAAGGGGCGGACTGTACTGAAAACCTTTGAATGCATAGATCGGTATCGAATCCTGAGTCTTTATATCTCCTCCGAATTCGATATATCCGACATTCTGATTCGCATAGCGGGGTTTTTGACCGATGAAAACGATCTGATCGGGTTTTTTTCTTACCAGTCTCTCCGCTGTTCTGAGAATTTTTCTGAATAATGCTTCATTTTTCACAAGATGATCACTCCCCCACAGCAGACAAATCGGTTCATCGGGGTCTGTCTTTACAAATCTTGCCGTAACAAGCCCGACGGCAGGTCCGACATCACGCATTTCAGGTTCGACTATAATATTTTCTCTTGATAATAACGGGAGCTGCTCATGAATAATATCTTTATAATAGTTCCCTGTTGAAATATAGACATCTTCCCACGCAAATTCGGGAAAAAGCTTATGGACAGCAATTTGCAGCATAGACCTGTCGGCGATAATTTTTCCGAATTGCTTCGGTGTATTCTTTCGCGAAAGCGGCCACAGACGCGATCCTACTCCTCCTGCAAAAACAACAATCTTCATATTTTTACGCTTTCATCGTCTTTTCAACCATCTGCATGAATTGTGACTGAAATGTTTTTATATTAAACTTTTCAGCTTGTTTCAGACAATCTTCCTTATTATAGCGAAAATGTATAAATTTATCTAATTGTTTTGTCAAAGAAGCAACTGTTTGCTTTTCAAAGAACAAGCCCGTTTCTCCTTCAATAACCGTTTCTAAAGCTCCCCCGGCTTTAAAAGCCAACACCGGCTTGCCGTAATGCTGCGCTTCAATGATTGTCAATCCAAAATCTTCTTGGCCGGGGAATATAAGTCCGCGGCAATTTTTATAGCACATTATCACTTCCGCATCATTCAGATTTCCGAGAAGTTTGACTGTCGGTCCTGCAATACGGCGTAAATAACGTAATTCACTCCCGCTGCCAATAATCCGTAAAGGTAAACCTAGTCTATTGCAAGCATGGATTGCAAGGTCGATTCTTTTATATGGAACAAGACGGGAGACAATAAGTAAAAACGGAGGTTCATTAAGCTTTTTCATTGAACCCCTCTTGGCATCTTGTAAAAATAACGGAGGATAAATAATGTCAGATGGTCTATGATAATATTTTTGAATCCTAGTTTTGACTTCTTGCGAAATGGAAACAAAAACGTCAGGACGTTGTGCAGCGATCACGTCCCAATGGCGAAGATAGTCAACTGCAGGCTTTGCCAATAACCGCATGGTTCTACTTTTGAAATAAGAATCATATCCGCTCCACAGATAGCGAGTCGGCGTCAGACAGTAACAAATATGTCTCGTTTTCCCATGAGTAAGAACACCTTTAGCAGCTTCACTGGTTACAGAAATAACCAAATCGTACTGATCGAAGTTAAAGCTTTCAAAGGCTAATGGCATCAGCCAAGGAAATGATTGATGATTCTTTCTGGCAAGAGGGATTTTTTGTAAAAAAGATGTCTTAATTGAGAAAACATTTGCCCATTGGGCAAGTTTTGCGGAATAAACAGATGTATAAAGAGGAGCGCTGGGGAATAAACTATGCAAGGCAAGCAGTACTCTTTCTGCCCCCCCTAATTTGTTTACTCTGTCATACACCAACGCAACGTTCATATATCCGTAGGGTTTCTTTTGCCATTTTTTGCCAGGAAAACTTGGCTATTTGCTGTTTTCCTTTTATAAGCAGCTTACTTTTCTCAGCAATGGGTAATTGTACTGCCTTTTCCATACAGTTTGCAATATCATTTTCCTGAAGAGGATTGAAATAGAAAGCTGCATCGAGACAAACTTCCCGAAGAGACGGAATATCAGATGCCAAAACCAAACAATTTTGCGCCATCGCTTCAACTGCCGGCAAACCGAATCCTTCCATAAGCGAAGGAATAACTACGGCAATCGCCTGCTGATAATAAGAAGAAAATTCCTCATCACTCATCAGTCCCGTAAAAACAACAGACTGTTCAAGACCGAGTGTTTTTGCTTTTTGTTTTAGCTTTTGCATAAAATAATCTTCTTTACCGACAAATATAAGTTGCAAATCCTTTATTCTTAATTCATTAT
>CAZAIV010000099.1:0-3957 GCA_964485315.1 uncultured Gammaproteobacteria bacterium | reverse complement strand
CTATGCACATTTTAATATTATATTTAACACTCAAGAGCGCGAATACTAATACTATCCGTATTTGAAGGGATTTGGAAAGCAATGACAGTGTTTCTATTGCTGACATGTAATTCGCTATAATCTTCATGATTTGTAATGCTCAAATTTACAGATGTCATAGTTGGGTTAGTTCCGTCCGCTAAATGAACTTCCATACGAGATTCTTGACTTGGTGTAGTTGTGGAAGAAGTATTTCTAAGAGAACTTAACTTTTCAAAAATAATAAATTCACTTGTTTGAGGATGCTCCCCCATGCGGGTGATACTTACACTATCAAGAACTGGATTGCCTGGGGTGGCGGGTGAGACATCAAGATCGAGTCTTTCTAAATCATTAAAGTCTCCATTATTAAAGTGTCCAAAATAGATTCTGGAATAATAATTAAGTTCAGGGGCTCCCTCATATGACTTTGACCGCAATCCTACGAAGAGGGCTGCTGGGTCAATTATTAAGTTTTCTGCAGAATTGACTCTTCCATATGATTTTTTAATTTTATCTACAAATCGTTCCTGTAATATTTTGCGGTTGAAAGTCTCTCTGTTTCCGTTTTCTCCTGTTAGGTCGGAATCTTGGAACATAAGAGTATATTAACATATAGTTTTACGGGGGAATAGCACAGAGGACTAAAAGTGGAGGTTAACATCAATTAAACATCCATATAGAAATGAAGAAAACGTGGCTACAATAGATGATTTGAATAAAAAATGATATACTAGCTATATGAAAAAGAAGGTTTATTCGGGTATTCGGGCGACTAATAGGTTGCATATCGGAAATTATTTGGGCGCAGTGAAAGGCATGCTTGTGCTTCAGGATGACTATGACTGCATTTTCTCTGTGGTGGATTTGCACGTGATAACCACGCCTTATGATCCCAAAACACTTCAGACAAATGTGAGAGAAATAATTATTGATTATCTAGCTGCAGGTTTGGATCCGAAGAAATGTATTCTCGAAATTCAATCACAGATTCCTCAGCATACTGAATTGTCATTTTTGCTTTCTACTATTTATCCTGTTTCCCGGCTTGAAGATTTACCGACATATAAAGATAAGAAAGCGCAATATCCCAAATACGTGAATATGGGATTATTGTATTATCCTGTTTTGATGGCAGCAGATGTTTTGTTGTATAAGGGAGAACTCGTCCCAGTCGGCATCGATCAGGAACCTCATCTGGAAGTGATGCGGGAAATTGCCCGGAAGTTTAACTCAGCCTATGGCGAAACATTTCCGGAAGCGCATAGATTCAAAACAGATGGAGAATATGTTCCTTCATTGACAGGTTCGGGGAAAATGAGCAAGTCAGTTGAGGGAAGTTTTATTAATTTAACTGATGATTTGGAGACGATCAGACAAAAAGTTGCAAGAATTCCTACAGATACTGGTAAGGCTGAGTCAAGGATTGGTATTGTTGACAAAGGACAATATTTTGCAAGACCCTCTTTACAAGGAGTTCAGACAATAGCTCCTGCTAATAATGTTAAAAATTTGATGGTCTTAGTAGAACTTTTTGAAGGAAAAGAAAAAAGAAAAGAGTACGAAGAAATATACCAAACGACTGGATTGCGTTATAAAGAACTAAAGGATGAATTAGCAGAAGCAATTTTTAATGAGTTGCAACCGATTCAGAAGAAAAGACAAGAATTTGAGCAGCAGCCGGAAGTAGTTGACCGAATTATTAAAGAAGGAAGAGAAAAATGTTTAGCGAGAGCAGAAGAGACGATGCGGGAAGTGAAAGAGAAGATGGGACTCCTCGGATAGAACTAAGAATATATTTTAAGAGATTTGTTTCTGTAAGCGATCCGCCAGCTGGCGGAGAGCGCATCCAGAATCAAGAAAGATCAGATCCTGGATAAAACCAGGACTTTGGATTCTGGACAAGCCAGAATCATATACTCATGCAATTAGATAAAAGAAAAATTCAAAAATTTCAAAAAGAGATACGTGAGTGGTACAAGGTGAATAAGCGTGATTTGCCGTGGAGAAAGACGCGTGACCCGTACAAAATTTTAGTTTCAGAAATCATGCTGCAGCAGACACAAGTCTCCCGTGTGATTACGAAATACGAAGCGTGGCTGGAAGCATTTCCGACTGTTGAAGCTTTGGCAAAGGCGAAAAAAGAGGATGTATTGCGTTTGTGGAGCGGACTGGGATATAACAGGCGGGCACTGTATTTGCAAAGAACTGCGCAAGCAGTTCTAGAATTAAGAAGTAGGAATTATGAATTAAGGAAAAATGTTTCTGGTAAGCGAGGAACGAGCGCATCCAGAATCAAGAAAGATCAGATCCTGGATAAAACCAGGACTTTGGATTCTGGACAAGCCAGAAACGTTCTTTTTGATCACTCAAATTGGCCTCAGACAATAGGAGAGCTTGAGAAATTTCCCGGCATTGGTCCGTATACCGCACGGGCGATTGCGTGTTTCGCCTTTCATCAACAAGTCGCGGTCGTCGATGCGAATGTGCGGAAAATCATCTTATTAAAGTTTAGAGATCTACTTAGTCATCCCGACCGATCCCGATTTATCGGGAGAGTGGAGGGATCTCCTATAGGCAAGGTGAAGAAAGATTCCTCGACTGCGCTCGGAATGACAAATTCAGATTTGCAGTTGATCGCAGACCAATTATTGCCGATTGGTCAAGCCTACGATTGGAACCAGGCGCTTATGGACTACAGCAGTTTAGTTTTACAAAAAGAAAAAGTACAAATAAAAAGACAGCCGGCGTTTAAGAACTCAAACAGATTCTATCGGGGAAAACTTCTCAGAGTATTATTGGAGCAAAAAAACTTGCGCGTTGATGAAGTAGGGTACATCTTGAAAGACGATTATAACGAAAAAGATGAAACGTGGAAAGAGACGTTGTTGCGAGGGTTGGAAAAAGATGGGATACTCCGGATAAAGGACGGGAGACTGAGTGTTGGATAGAGTCCTTAGCCGCCAAAAAAGTGGCTGGCAAAAGACACTTTTTTCTGCTATACTGACCTTTGCTATGGCCACGAATGGAAAAAAAACAATCGGAAATAGGAACGGGAAAAAGTCAACAAAATTCCGTCTTAAATCTTCATGGAAAAATATCATCGTGTATGGCATTCTTGCACTCCTTGTCCTCTTTACTTTCGCAGCAATGAGTTCTCCTATTGACACGGGGAAAACAGTATCGATTTCTCAGGTAATTCAGGACGTAAAAAACAAAAACGTAAAGGAAATTGTCGTTGACGGCGATAAGCTAACCGTTACAGAAAAAAACGGAACAGTAACGGCGAATAAAGAGCCCGGTACGGATATCTATACACTTTTTAAAGACGCAGGTGTCAGCGCAGGGTCGGTAAAGATTGTCGTCGTTAACAACAGCACTTTAAACAACTGGCTCAATATTCTCGGCAGCGTGCTGCCCGTTGTCTTAATGCTTGGTATTTTTTGGTTTATTTTCCGCCAAGCCCGCGGAGCGCAGGAAAATATTTTCTCTTTCGGTCAATCACGCGCCAAGTTGTTTAACAAAGATAATCCGAAAACCACGTTTGCCGATGTCGCGGGAGTAGACGAGGCAAAGCAGGAATTGACAGAGATTGTTGATTTCCTGAGAAACCCGGGAAAATATAAAGCAATGGGAGCCAGAACACCAAAGGGAGTTCTCATGGTGGGGCCGAGCGGAACGGGAAAAACGTTACTTGCGAGAGCAACGGCCGGAGAAGCCAATGTAGCTTTTTTTTCAATGGCAGGATCGGAATTTATGGAAATGTTGGTGGGAGTAGGGGCAAGTCGTGTCCGGGATTTATTTTCTACTGCGAAAAAGCAGCAACCCGCAATTATTTTCATCGATGAAATTGACGCGATTGGCCGGCAGCGCGGGAACGGCTTGATGGGTGGGCATGACGAACGGGAGCAAACACTCAACCAAATTCTCGTTGAAATG
>CAZAIV010000098.1:0-1803 GCA_964485315.1 uncultured Gammaproteobacteria bacterium | reverse complement strand
TTTTCATGAGCTCTTCGCGCGTTTTGAAGCGATCCTCATCTGTCATGGACGCGGGAAGGAGATAGTATAATTGATAGTTTTGTAGCTCTTGTGCTGTGTCTTCCATTACGTACGAAATAGGACGCGGACGCAATGTCGCGCATCCTATACGTTAATGTTTTGTGTAAATCGCCTCACGGCTTGTACTTTCCCGTACTCGCGTCCGCGATTTCGTACGGGATCCATGGAGCACATGGTAGCATAGAACATTTTTTTTGTACAGCCACACGTTATAACTAATAAAAACTGTTACCCAAATTCTCCTGGATATCTAATAAATAGGTTACCGTAGTTTCCATATGAATATGGAAACAAAAACAGCACTATTCGAACGTTACAAGAAGGAATACTTCAAAGCAAAAACAAAAAAGGAGGGTGGTAAGAAGAGAGGCGGGGAAATACTGAACGTCGTCTGCGAAACTGCGGGATACACCAGAAAAGCAGCCATCAGGAGGTTTAAAATTCTTCAATTTCATGGCCGCAGAGTCGAAGAGAAGCGCGGCCGGTCATTGTTCTACACGCCGGATGTCACCTATGCCCTTAAAGAGATATGGGAAGCTGGGGGCGAAGTCTGCGGCGAGCTTCTTCATCCGATGATACGGGAATACGTAGAGATATTGGTACGAGAAGATATGTGGAAGCATAGCGATGAGGCAACATTCAAGCTTCTGGCTATGAGTATGGGTACCGCCAAAGAGAGGGTGGGACGCTTCCTGAAAGCAAGGAGGAAGGGCAGAGGGTTTTCATCTACCTCGCCATCCCAATTGAAACATATCATCCCCATCTTTCACGGAGATTGGGGTCAAAAGCTGCCTGGTACCGGACAGATTGATACGGTAGTACACTGCGGGCATAGTCTTACGGGAGATATGGCATTTACCCTTAATTACACTGACGTTCCCACGCTCTGGGATGGCATGAGGTCACAGTGGAACAAGGGACAGATAGCAACCCAGGAAGGATTATCGTTCATTAAATCAACACTCCCCTGGAAAATGATCGAAGTTCATCCCGACACAGGAAGCGAGTTCATCAACTGGCACATGAAGGGTTGGTGTGATACAAATGGTATTGCTATGAGCAGAAGCCGTCCTAATCGCAAGAATGATAATATGCATGTCGAGGAAAGAAACGGACATATTATCCGTAAATATATCGGCTACATGAGATTGGATTGCAAAGAGGCAGTCGATGCATTGAATGATGTGTATGCTGTCCTTAGTCCCTATCTGAATCATTTCATAGCTTCTCGGCGCGTTATTGAAAAAGTCGGGGTGAACGGCAAGTGGAAGAAGGTCTATGAGAAGGTTGCCAAAACGCCTTATCAACGAGTTCTGGAGAATAAATACATATCAGATGAAGTGAAAGACAAGCTGCGGAAAGAACATGAGAATCTTAATCCTCTTGTTATGAAAAAAGAAATTGATCGGTTAAAGAAAGTTCTTTACGATACGCAGAGGAAACACGGAACCACTGAATTTTAGTCGAAATTCTTCAAAAATTCAGGGATGGTTTTGGTAACAGTTTATTTTTAGCTATTACGCCAAAATTCCCCGAAAAATAAACTGTCTTGCTTTTGCGCGGGGTTCCTCCGGGGGAATTGCAAGCAAGCGCGCACTTGCTTTGTTTTTGCAGGGCGAAATGATATACTGTAATTAGGCTGACCACGGTTCCTCATACCTAAGTTCAGCTGTACATATTTAAAATTTTATTCTATGCAACAAAACTCTTCCTCCTCCTTTAATTTTTGGGGTGATTCATGGG
>CAZAIV010000097.1:0-8391 GCA_964485315.1 uncultured Gammaproteobacteria bacterium | reverse complement strand
GGATCATTGTTGAGTTTCGCATTGCTTATGACGGAGAGAAGCCCTTCGTGATGGGGAGCATAATAATCTGCGCGTTTAGGATATGCAATTGCGAATTCCAGAAGAGCTGCTTGTGTCAATTGCTTTCGAAGTTCGAGTGTCTCTTTCAGCGTAAATCTTCTTCCTGCTTGTTTTTGTGCGTCTTTTACTTGCTGATTTATTTTTGACAAAAACTCCTTTCGGAAAACAGGGTCATCCTCAAGTTTCGGTCTTGCCGAACGAATTCCTTCTGCCTTTTTTGCCGGTTCGATAGGAGCTTCCGTCTCTTCTCTGTCTACTTCGGCAAGTCTTGCTTTCTCTTCTTTTTCCGTATGCTCAATTCTTCCCAATTCTCCGGGAGCTTGAGACAAACCCCATGCATTAGACGGTATGTTTTTCCCTTGACTATTCAGGTGTTGAACGATCTCTTCAAATTCTTTTCTGTCTTTTGCAGACTGTAACTCCGGACATCTAGTGACGAGACTTTTCCAGACAAGTACCATTTCCGAGAATTTAGCTTTATCTTTGGTAATAGGCACATACATTGCTTTAATTTCCTCTCTCTTCGTGTCGAATCTCGTTTTTTTTCGCTGCTGTTCTTCTGCTCGTCCTTTCGTTTCTGCAAAAAAATCTTTCCCTGCGCTTACTAATCGCTGCGAGCGGGGACGGGGGATCGGTTTTTCTTTTTTACGGCGGCCGGAAGGTGTTTCTTTACGTGTGATGTTGGATTGTTTTATTACTGAATGCTTTGACGATAGAGAAGGAGCAGCAGCGCTAGGTTTCTTTTCTTGCGTTTGTTTTGCCTGCGGATCATTCTGCTGTCTCTTCTTCTGACCATGAGAAGCGCGCCCTTCTCCTTGCTCCTCTCCCTTTTTTTCTTCCCCGTTTCCTGCCTCAGAGATTTCATGCGTTTCTTCATGTGTTTCGGATTCAACACGTGTTGGTTGGACACCTTCTACAGTTCTCAGCGCTTCCAGAATTTGCTGCCGTTGGTTGGTTAAAGGAGAGTCCGGGTGTTCCCGAAGATAGTTCTCAAATTCGTTCGTTGAATGGATGTTTCTTAACTCAGGATTTGTCCTGATTATTCTATCAGCCAGCGCTCTGCTTTCGGCAAAATGCCGCATATACGCTTTCCGAGCCTGATAATCATTCCTTTTTGAACCCAGCGCTCCCTGTTGCAAGGGGGAACTACTCTTTGCTTTATCGGGTCTGAGAAAAAGTCTTCTGTACATGGGCAATGCTTTAGTGGCCATATTTTTATTGTAGTACAAAAAGAATGTCTATGGCATCTATGTGTTGTCTGACCGAGGAGGGGCAAAAGGATGCGGGGGAGGCGGTACATGCGTTATCTGCGGAGATGTTGTCCCTGTTTGCGCCGGCGGCGGCGAGTTGTGAATGGGAAGAGTCGCTCTCGGAGTAGGATTGTAGGCGAGTTGATCAAGAGGGTCAATCCCTGATTCTTTCTTACGTTGCGCAGATGCCTCAGCAGCAGTTGCTTGCTGTTTCATTATCTCCTGAGGGTTTGAGGTGATCAGCTCATGCTCAAACGGCGCGGCAAGCACCTTCGCTGCTACATGATTTTGTCCTGCGAAAAATAATCCTTCGCCAATATCGGCTGAAAGAAGCAGCTCTTTTTCTCCCTCTGTAAGATAGAATGTCTTGGAAACGATGTCCACGCCGGCGGCGCTTTGCTTCAAGAGCATTTGAATAGAGGAATTTGTTAACACAGCTTTACCATAATCAGTTGAAAGAAAATCTTCGACATCCTGTGTCGCGGTAGTGAGTCCTAAATAATATTTTCTTGATCGTTTTGCGATTGAATAGACGAATGACGCAGAATCCTGAAATTTCATCATATACCATGCTTCGTCAAGGACAAGCATACGACGTTTGAGCGTCTTCTTCACTTTCGTCCAGACAAAATCCAGGATAATATGCATGGCAATAGGGCGGAGTTCTTCTTCAAGGTTCTTAATGTCAAAAACAGTTAACGGATTGGTTAATTCAAAGTTGGATTTTTGGTTGAAAATGCCCGCTGCGCTTCCTTTGACGAATTTCTCCAAACGGTATGCAAGTTCCCGCCCCGGCGCATTTTCATATCCCAGAAGCACTTTGTATAAATCCTCTATGATTGGCGGATCTTTTTTTTGAGAGGCAGGATCAGGCGTAATTCCTTTCTGTTGATATGTTTCAATCAATGCCTTATCCAAAATCGCATCCTGTTCTGCGTCCAGTTCTTCGACAATGATTTTGAGTAACCCGTGCAATGAGAGAATTTTTAATCCGAGCTGATTCTCTCCTTCTTCGTACACACCCGACAAATCAAACGGATTGATCTTTACAGGCGCATTGGAACTGAATGTGACGACTTCACCGCCCAGTGTTTGCGTTAATGTCGGATATTCGCCTTCAGGGTCAATGACGATAACCTCTGTTCCAAGCATAAACTGCCGCATAATCTCAAGCTTAATTAAATATGATTTTCCCGCTCCTGACTTTCCCAAAACGACCTCATTCGCATTTTCCAGAGAAAATCTGTCAAAGATGATCAAGGAACCGTTTTGTCTGTTAATACCATACAAAACGCCTTTGTTTTGTGTTAAAATCGCCGAAGTGAACGGAAACGTTGATGCGAGGGATGTCGTATCCATGTTTCGTGTCATATTTAATCTGTCTTGTCCCATCGGAACGGTTGTTTTGAATGCCGCTTCCATTTGCAGTGTCGCTGTTTTTGTCGTGATGAGGACAGAGCTGAGCGTGGTCTTCAACCTCTTGGTTGTTTCGTCAAGGTCTGCAAGGGTGGGGGAAGAAATTGTAATATAAAAGCTGAATTGGAAGAATCTCTCGACACCTTTTGCCAATTCTTCCTGAAGCGCTAACGCATCATCAAGCGCAGCCTGCACTGTGGGATCAGCAGGTTTTCCGTTTTCCAAATCCGATTGAATAGTTGCCTGCATTTCCGCGATTTTGCGCCGCAAATCGCTGAGCACATTAGCGCCTTGTGTGGGATAGACAAACATAGATACATCGAGCGTGTGGTCGAAGTCTATCAGCGGTTCAAGCCAGCTCGGAGAAACGAACCGGGGATATCCGACAACGAATAATGTGGTATAAAAAGATTCGCCGATTCTTATATAACGGAAATCAACCTCAATAGAGGAGGGGGCGATGATATCCAATAATGACACTGTCCCTTTTCGCAAGAGTTTTGCCGATTCCATAGTTGTATCTACAGGCTGTTGTCCTGTTTTTCCCATTGTGGTTTTTTCTTTTTGTTGAATAAACCCATATTATTTTGTTGTCACGATTGTTGACCGCACATCATCAGTAACAGTGCTCGGATTAATAATTTCTCCGTTATAAATATCATAGAAAAGCCGGATGAGATCATCTTTTTCTAAAATACGGACGTTTGCTGCAATTTGAGTAATTTGCGCGCGTAAGGTATCTGCCTTTGATTGAAGCGTTTTTTTTGCTAACGCAATGAAATTCGCATTCGTTCCGCTTACTGCGCCCAGTCCGCTTTCCATAGAAGAATAAGAAATAACGATATAGAAGTTTTTATTAAGGATGACATTGACCGTTACCAACTGGTTGACAAAATCTTTATATAACGTAATCTGCTGCTTTAATAAATCATTTTTCGTACTTCTGTATGCCTCATCCAATGCCTTCAAATATGAAGTGATATCTACCCGTTTATTTCTGACCAAAATTTGAATTGGGAAAGAAAGAGCGTTTAAAAGCGCTGCGTATCCATATATTTTCGCATCTTGCTCTTGCCTCGAAAGAAGCGCGAAGTTTGTCGCGGTTATTTCAATAACCGTACTGGCATATCCTCCTTCGAAAACGACAATATTGTCGACTATATCAGCAATCTCTGTGAATTTTTGCGTTGATGAGCGAGCTTTTTGTGCCATATATTTAAATGTAAAACTTACAAGCTAAAACTTAAAAGTCTTACTAGTTATTTTACTTTTTATAGCTTACGTTTTATATTTCTCTTTCTAGTTGAACAGCGCTTTTCTCAATTCTTCTCTTGCGTCATGGGATACGACACTAATCGGTGGGATAATTTCTCCTTTTGCGGTTATTTCTATAATATCAAACTTATGTTGTTCCCCCTGGTCTTCAAACGTAATTGTGTATGTCCCGTTGAGAAGAGGCGTGGCGGACGCGAACTGCCCAAGCTGATTGGTCTTAAACGCCCGGACAGGATTTCCTTGTTTGTCTTTTACTTCAACAAGCATATTTGCCAAGACGTTTCCGCGCGGATCACGGACAAGGCCGGTAATCAAATTCGGTGAATCCGGAACATTCGGCAATCCCAAACTCTGTGCCATATCTTTGGGTATTTTGCTGACATGCGGCGTGTTTACTGTTATTTGCGGGGAAGATTGTGTTTGTGCTGCCGAAGCCGGCGCTGATGGCGCCGGAGGAGGAATAGTCTGTGATGCAATCTGATCGTTTTGAGGGACCTGCGCGACAGGGGCTGGATTACTTTGCGCAGGCTGTGTAGCAACAACTGGTTTTTGGAAGGGTGTGTGCATGATCGGGGCAGGAGGCACAGAAGGCGACGCGAGAGGTTCTGCGGGTTTTGGTTGCGCTTGTTGCGGAGCCGCGATGGGCGATTGTGCTTGCGCGGACGGTGGTGTTTGTGCTGCTGTATTTGCTCCCTGTGCCTTAGAATCTTTTCCCTGCTCTCCAAACGGAGAAAACCCCAGTTTGGGTAAATGAATCGGCAAGCCAAACGCAGAAGATTTATGCGGCGGAGGGGGGGCAGGAGAATACTGCTGCAGCATTTGAAGGAATGCCGTTTCTTTCACGTCAAGAGGATTGTTTACCGGTTTTGTGGTTTGCAGATACGTTTGCAGCTGCAATTCTTTTTGAGCGTCCCTCCGTATATCTACAGTCGCCTGTTTTTTTGCCTTTTGCAGGTCTATGGAAGCAAAAGTCATAAGACGGCCCTGCTTTTTATAGAAAAACTGATTCGGAGCAAAAAGCGCGGTGATAAAATACTTAATCATGACATCAGCCGGGCGTCCTTCAATAGGAAGAAACGCCAGCGCTAAGCCTATAATCCCGAGAAGAAACATAAGGGGATATTTAACATACACGGGGAAGACCGAATAGTAGAGGAGAAAAGCCGCAACGGCAGGGACTCCGAACAACGCGAATTGTTTCAGCGTCATCGTGCCGATCAGCTTAAACTGAAATCCTGTGACATCTTGTGGTATCGGATGATTATCCATATTACTAGATACTATAATGTATAACGTGAAAAATCATGGTGCAAGATTATCAAAGTGAGTCAAAGGGGGTACAAACTGAACGCTATTTTCACGGACTATCTTAAATGTCAAATGTAAAACTTAAAACATAGAACATAAAAAGTTTTAAGTTTTCTCTTTTACGTTTTAGGTTTTATGTTCCATATTGTCGTTTTGCGATTTAAGATTTAGATTTTGAAGTAGATATTATTGGCATGCAAAAGTACCACTGACACCACCTCCAGTGACTGCTTTGCAAGTAAGAGGGGCACACGCATCAGGCGAGGCAGTCGGGTCACATTGTTGTCCCGCCGAAAGACTTATTCCTGTCCCGCAGGTGTTGAGTCCGAATGTCTTGATGCAATGAACACCGGTGAAGTCACTGATGAAGTTTATGATCGCGAAAGAGAGGAGAATGATGATAAGGCCGATGATTGCCCATGTCATGGTTTGTCTGGCTCCCTGCGCTTGCTTGGCGTCTCCTCCTGAACGGATGAATCTGATGCCCGACCACATAATCATAATTACAGCGACAGATCCCGCGAAAATCAACGCCCAGTTAATGAGATTGGCAAAGACAAGGGGAAGACAACTCAATGTCGCTGCTTTACCGACCGGATCACCATTATTGTTATAAACGGTTGCGAGGCAAGAAGTCCCGTCCGGATATGTCCAAGGATTAGGTGTTGAAGGAGGCATATATCAAGAATAGCAAGAAGTTTTCCTTATAGCAACTGATTTGAAATAATGATGAAAAAATGTAATTAGCTTTAATAACTAAAGTAAACCTTAAGCAGAGAATAAAGATAAGATTAAATTAATTAGTTAGATATAAAGACTTTTTTATTGACAGTGTCCCTTACCTGTGCCGGAGCCATCATCAGATACGCATTTCGTGTATGTGACAGGTGGATTTTGATTTGGTCCCCCTTTTACACATGTTGAGTCCGCAGCGCTTTGATTTGATGCACCACCGGTAACTAAGTCGCACACCTCAGCACCGCTTAGGTTAATGGTTGGGATATTGGTAATATCTTTAATATTTTCATGAAAGAAGAGTTGCGTAACGATATTGATAAGGAAATAGGACAAGAAAACGATAATTAGACCAATCAAAGCAGCGATGATATGATTGCGCGCAGATTCCACTTTCCCTTTATCGCCCTGAGAGAGAATCCATCGGATACCGCCATAAATCAACCATCCAAGAGCTAGTAGAATAGCGATAACGAAGACAGCGGTAATGATACCGCCAAAAGCCCCTGAAAGACTCGCGTTGCAAAGAATATTAAATGTCCCAGTCGCACATGGATCAACAACAGTACTACCGCCGCCGGCTCCAGCGCCTGATGCGAAAGCGAACGGCGCTGCTGACAGAGCGATTCCGAATGTTGATGCGAAGATGAGCACTTTTTTCATAGTCTCTATTAATAATAGACAGATCAGTTTTCTCTTGTCAAGGGGTATTTTGAAATCAAACTAATACATGTTACGCAGTTACTATGCTTCTGGCTTGTCCAGAATCGATTCTGGATGCTCCGTCTGCTGACGGATTACCAGAACGTATTTGCGTAAGGTGAATCAAACTAATACAGTTTCACCCCGAATAATGACCCGATGAGATTGACGACCATATACGCGAGAAAAAGAACAATGAGTCCGATAATGGCATAGATCATTTTATTTCTCGCAGACTGCACTTTCTGTTTATCTCCGCCCGATGTCGTCCAGTTAATTCCTCCCCAGACCAGATACGCGAGCGCCAGAAGTAATCCCACGACGAAAAGAAGTGTGATAAAAGCCTGAAGAATCGTATTAAAAGTTGCAGTGCCTCCCGTCGGAACGCCGCCGGGCACTTGGATCGGAATAGGGGTTCCGTTTCCGTTATCGATACTTAATGCAAATAATTTCATGGTAGTAAGTCATGTTACGCAGTTACTGTGTTTCTGGCTTGTCCAGAAACGATTCTGGATGCGCTCTCCGCCAGCTGGCGGATCGCTTACCAGAAACATATATGCGTAAGGTGAGTTAGTAAGATCTTGCCAGATACCAGATTCTAAATACTAGATACTAAAATCTAGATACTCGCATCTATTTACTTATCCCCGGGATTCCGAGAATATCCACGCCGATGAATTGCAGGAGAACGAAGGAGAAGATGATGAACAGTAATCCGATGATGGCGCTTGTCAGTCGTTCCCGTGCAGCTTTCAGTGTCTCAGGATTTCCATTCGATGTCATGATGCGATACCCGGCATAAATAATAGTAATGAGGACGATTCCTCCCGAAAAGCTTAGAATAACAGAAAAAACCATTTTGATAAAACTCGTCGGGTCAGTGCCGAATGCGCCGAAAGCAGTATTGACCTGGGCGCAGTGATAAGGTATCGGTGTTTTGTTAATTACTGGCGGAGTGATTGCGGAATTTCCCGATGCGTCGGTATACTCTGGAAGAGAAACCGTTTGTCCCGCAGCATTCGTATAAGCATACTCGGCACAAGGCGGAAGAGGCGGCGTCGGAGTGAGAGTGGAAGTCGGAGCAGGGACAAAGTTAAGATAGGATAACGAATATGAGCATGATGCTTCCGTCCCGACAATCCCTCCGATAATGAAAGAACTCGCTCCGATATCGTGCGCTCCCGCGCCACACATATCAATGTTTTTCGTGTCATTGCCATTACTCCACGTCATCTGATCAAGACAGTATTTCGGATTGCCGTTGTTATTCCCGTCTTTCGTGCTATATGAGTTAAACCTCATTTGGACTATTTGGTCTCCTTTATTGGACGCGGGTTCTGTGTAGGAAACATATTGCTTGGTTGGGGTAGAGATATAAGACTCATTCGTGTACATGCAGTATTTTGTTTGGTTTCGTGATTGTCCCGATACGCTTGGAAGATGTACGTAATCAGGGAGAGATGTGTCTGTCGTGTTCGGAAGATGCACGTAGAGCCTATAATCATGTCCTACGATTATGCCGTTTCCGTCTACCGGCGAGTCAACTGCAACAAAAGAAAGAGGATTTATGACCCAGAAATTCACGTAGGGAAATGATTTGGGGCTCGGATGATTAAGTTTGTCTTCCTGATAATTTGGTTTACTT
>CAZAIV010000096.1:0-3996 GCA_964485315.1 uncultured Gammaproteobacteria bacterium | reverse complement strand
GATCTATCTTGATCTATTTTGTCATATTGACAGTGAACGCTTGTTTACTTTATACTTTTTCTTGATGACAACTCAGGCGGCAGTCACCAAATTAAAATCATTTTTCGCAAGTGAAAGGAGGATGCCGACGTATGCGGAAATGTGTTCCCTGTTTGGTTTTGCATCAAAAAAGGCAGTTTTTGATCTTGTCAACAAACTAATACAAGAAGGTTTATTGGAGAAAGACAAGGGTAAACTTTCTCCCAAAGGGCTATTTTCCATCCCGAAACTGGGAATCATTAAGGCAGGATATCCGACACCCGGAGAGGCGCTGGCAGATGACAGTATCGACCTCTATGAGTATTTGCTGAAATTGCCCGGAGCCATTTTCTCACTCGTTGTCAGAGGCGATTCCATGATTGAAGAAGGAATTCACGACGGTGATGTCGTGATCATTGAAAAACACCGCCAACCGTATAATGGTGATGTCGTCGCTGCCTGTTTTGATAATGAATGGACGATCAAATACTATAGAAAAACGAATGTCGGCGTACAGCTCGTTCCTGCGAATCCCAATTATCCTGTTCTCTTCCCGAAAGGAGATCTTTTGATTGGCGGCGTTGTCATAAGTGTTATTAGAAAATACCATTGATAGTGTTATAATGACACCATCATGTCTTCCCTTTCTCTTACCAAGCGAACGGATAAGCTTCGCGCTATACGGGATCATGTATGGAATCTTACGCAATCTCCCCTATATGCTTATAGAAAAAAGAATAACTATTATCCTGTTCTCGGAGAAGGTTCGCATGCAGCGAAACTTATGTTCGTTGGAGAGGCGCCGGGAAAAACAGAAGCAGAGACAGGCAGACCTTTCTGCGGCGCCGCAGGAAAAATTCTGGACGAATTACTCTCATCTGTTCACTTACAAAGATCTGATGTCTACATCACAAATATTGTGAAAGATCGGCCACAGGATAATCGGGATCCTTCGCCGCAGGAAATCAGTCTCTATAGTCCGTTTCTTGACGAGCAAATCAACATTATTCAACCCAAAATACTCGCAACACTGGGACGATTTTCTCTACAGTATATTCTGGGGAAATACCATCTTCCGCAAGCTGTGGAAACAATTTCCAAGCTGCATGGGACTCCGCTTACCGCAATCAGTTCATACGGTGAAATAAAGATACTTCCCCTTTATCATCCCGCTGTTGCTCTCTATAACACGCATACCAAACAGACACTCTTTGAAGATTTCAAGCAACTTGAGCATATATAGCGCATACCTAAGCACAAAAGAAGAGCTATACACTGCCCGAATATAGCTCTTCTCTCTTTTGTAGTATGTTTTGTCAGTTCACGTCTGGCGAACGTAACTCTAATGGGTGGCGATATGTCCGGTTGAACGGATATTGACTTGCCAGAATCGACTCATACACCATTTCATATTCCTGTGCCATTTTCCCCGCATTGAAGTTTTGTAAAGCATATCTTCGGCAATATGCGCGATCAATATTGTCAATATTTTTAACTGCTTCGATCATTTCAGGAATATTTTTGGCCAGATAGCCGTTCTTACCACTTTGAATAATTTCAGGCATTGAACCTTTACTGAATGCGACAACCGGCGTTCCGCATGCCATAGACTCTATTATCGTCAAGCCAAATGGCTCTTCCCATTCTAAGGGATGGAGAAAGCAACGAGCGCGACTCATCAGCGAATTTCGTTGCGTTTCGGTGACCTCCCCTACCCACTGAATGTTTCCATTGAGAAACGGTTTAATTTTCGTCTCAAAATATTCTCTATTTTGCTCTTCAAGCTTTGCAGCAATGATAAGCGCCATGTTCAGTTTTCGCGCAATTGTAATCGCATTGTGAATCCCTTTCTCCGGAGTAAACCGGCCAACGACCAGCAAGTAATCTCGATGTGTATTCCCGAAAGGATAGTGTTGCATGTTCAAGCCGTTATATATGGTAGCCATGTACTTCAGTTGTGGGGCAAATTTTTGCTGCGCATGGGAGATGGTCACGAGATATGGCTTATCCAATTTCTCATACATCGAAATATTTTCTTTACTCAATTCTCCATGCAATGTCGAGACCACAGGGACACGACAGCTTTGTGCGTATGACATTCCGAAATAACTTGTATGGTCATGAATAATATCAAATTCATTTTGTCTCGCATAAGCTTTCCCCAAATGCAGCAACGTAGCTTGTATGCGTTTCATTATTTCATTCGGGTTCGGGTATGCTTTACGTAATGGAGAAGGAAATGCTGACTCTAATTCTGCAGATGATTTTGAGTCACCACTGGCGAAAAGGGTTACTTTATGTCCGCGTCTGACAAGTTCTTCTGTCAGAGCAGAAATAACCCGTTCAGTGCCTCCGTATTTTCTTGGTGGAATTCGCTCTATTGGCGCTGCGATCATTGCGATTCTCATAAATTTAATATCTACATACTAAGGAGATAACATGAGAAAAAACATATAAGCGAGTAATAACAACGTAAGAAAACTGCAGAAAGCTTATATCGTAATAGCGGATGTAGAAAGCATGCGGGTGATCACATCATACGCTGCAGCTGCCGACCATGCTTGGTTTGCGCAGCTCTGTTGTCCCCATATACTTCTATACACACCGTATGTCCCGTTTCGTTCAATATATACTTCAATCGGTGATCCGAAGTGGTATAATGGTCGCAACATCGCCTGCTTCAGTACTTCTGCTTGCTGTATAAATCCGAAATTTTCCAATCCCTCAACGAATAATCCATGTAGCATCGGCCAAAAACTTCCCGTATGATAGGACTGTTCTGTTGGATTAAACGTAGGAGATTCCGAGCTCATAGTTCGAATACCCGCATGAGGAACAAACATATCAGGAAGAAATGATCTCTCAACAACATCTGAAATCAGCTTGTCGTTCATAATACATTCCTTCTGTCCATTTTTTATATGCGCGCTCCATAAACAGATAAGAGGATTTGCTGTTATCGTTGTAATCTGTTTTTTATTACCATCCAGCGCTTGAGCAAAAAAATTTTTCCCTTTACTTTTAACAATGAATTTTTCATTAAATGCCCTCTTAAGTTGCGTTGCGTGGGAAAGAAGTCTATCTCCAAACAGGGTGTTTTTTACATATTTTTTGTCTTCTTTATAAAATTCCCCCCATACTGTAAGCGCAAGCCATGCAATTCCCTGTACTTCAACAGGGGCGATTGGGTACGGAGGCAATATACCGTTTGTATCTGCCAAGGAAGCTGCTGAATCCGCCCAGGATTGCACCACAAGACCACCGTGTATACGATCCTTTGCTAATTCATATTCGAGAAGATAATCGTTATCCATATCTCCGTATGTGATAATCCACTCTAAGCCCTTTTCAACAGAAGAAAGAACTGAAAGCAAAAATGCGCTGTCTTGTGTCTGTGACCAATATTTATAAAGAGCGATAAGTCCAAGCGGTGTTGCGTCAATGCTGTCATAGTTCCGCAGTTTTTTATCAGGATATACATACCAAGGCCGCGGACGATGAATCAATCGCTCATATTTATCCACTCGATATTCGTGAACAAACTTCCCCGGCTGCTCTCCGCTTTCAATATTAATTTCCTTTCCCTGCAATCCGACATGCGTGAGTAATGTTCTTTTACAAATTGCTAATAAATCAGCATCCTGATTAATTTCGATCGTCCGAAGTAATTTCAAAATGGTAATAAAACTATCCCGTCCGAAAAGGCAACCAAATGCTTCACTTTTCCCGGATGCATGAATACCTTCAGGAGTAGCTAATTCTAAAATACAATTATATGATGTCGTTTTGAGGACACGCAGTTCTTCTAAAGTCATAACGGATAAATTCTCACAATTCTCTTACGTATTTTTATGGAGCTTATAACATAACACGGAAATAATGGGTTTGTCAAGCGAGCATAAAGCTGACATTACCCCACTTTACTAAACTGCACAGCTAATAGCTCAGTTTTCTTTTTGTATACTGTTGAGATAATAG
>CAZAIV010000095.1:0-2402 GCA_964485315.1 uncultured Gammaproteobacteria bacterium | reverse complement strand
GGGTTTTGTAACGGCCGTCCTGGCTCCTGCCGGGTGGCTATTTTTGAAAAGCTATCAGCGGGAAAGGATTTTAAGCTACCTGTCCCCATCGCAAGACCCGCTGGGTATTGGCTATAACGTTATCCAGTCGATGATTGCTGTCGGCTCCGGAGAATTAGTCGGCCAGGGGCTGGGCAGAGGCACCCAATCCCGGCTGCGCTTTCTGCCGGAATTTAGGACGGACTTTGTTTTTGCTTCCATTGCGGAGGAATTTGGTTTTATCGGGTCGGTTATTGTTTTGGCCCTTTATGGAGCTTTAATTTGGCGCTGCGTTGGTATTATCCGTCATACTACTGATAGATTCGGCTACCTGATTGTTTTCGGTGTGGTGGCGATGATTTTTTTCCAGGTAGTAGTCAATGTGGGGATGAACGTCGGCTTATTGCCGATTACCGGTATTACCTTGCCGATGTTGTCATATGGCGGCAGTTCTTTGCTGATCACCTTAATTTCGCTTGGTTTGGTGGCGTCAGTAGCCCGGTTTGGCCGCCGCCCGGTTTTATGACCCCGCTTAACTCTTAGACGTCTTTAATCACGAGAATATCCTCCTGAAACAGGAGTCATTAAATCAAAAAGATTCCTCCTAAACAGATCTATTTTTCTGACAGTTTTTTACCAAGTTTTGTTATTTCCAAAAGCAACTTTTTCGGGTTGAGTTTTTTGTATCGTTCCCGCAACTTTTGTTTTGTTTCCCTTGGAATATCCCGCCGTTTCAAAACTCTCTGATACCCTGTTAAGGGCGTATCATATTTTCTGGTTACTCGTGCCCCATCCCTCACTTTTGTTTTGAGTCTCATTACCGGCTGAAAAAAGTTCTGGTAATCAGAAAGTAATCGGTAGAGTTTATTTACAGTTTCCAATTGCTTTTCCGTATCCAATCTTTGGTAACCAACAAATCGTCTGACAACGGAATAATTTTGCTGCTCAATATACGGCTGGTCATTCTTAATTGTTTCTCTTGCTCTTGTGTATGTGATTCGATTTCGATCGCAGTAGCGGATGAGATGCCAGTTAACAAATTCTCCGCCGCAATCAAAATCAATACCAAGCAAGGGGAAGGGCAGCCTTCCCCTGATGGTATCAAGCGCTTGAATTGTTCGGTATTCTCCGCGTCCCAGATGAGCACAACATTCATTCCACCCGGTAGCAACATCAGTCGTATCAAGCGTATATACGTAATCTCCAAAGAGACTTGATCCGCAGTGATGTACTGAATCAATTTCCAGGAATCCAGGTTTTGCGTTATCCCAATCAGTCCACATTTTGATCGGTATTTGGTGTTTAAGAAGTGACCCTGGTTTTGTTCGTGATCTGCCTTTAATGTTAATCCGTTTTCTGTCATGGGTAAGCATTCGATCAATGGTTGCTGATGAAATCTGCAACAACAATTTTCTTTCCACAGGTGTAACAATTAATTCTCTATGTCGTCGTAATGCCGCGATATATGAAGGAATTATTGGCTTCAATCTTGATCCACAGGCATAATTTGAAACTGCCCAAATTCTTCTTAAGGGCTGCAATATTTGAATATATCGTGATGGTCTCCTTCTCTTGATTCTTCTTTTTATCTTTGGAGGATCAGGAAGAATCTCCATCAAATGTTTTCTCGAATAACCAGTTGTTTGGGTAAGTCTGGTAAGAATGTCTGATTTACCTTTTTTACCAGACTTTTTATATTGATGAGAAAATGCTCGTACAACAGTTTGTTTGTCTTTTCTTGTCAAGGAATGTCACCTCCCTACGGGTAGTAATTTTCAGGAGGATTTTCTCATGATGTAACGAATCGTGTTCAGGAGGATTTTACTTGATTCATATCGACGGCTTGTCTTGAAGCGAATATTTCGAGTATGCTTAAGGTATGGCTTTAGATCTATTTCATGACAAAACCTACTGGCAGGACAATCCGGAGGCGATTTTGGGTAAGCTGCAAACTACCCCATCCGGCTTAAGCGAGGGGGAAGTTCTCAAGCGGCAAAAACTTTACGGATTAAATATTATCCACCGGCGCAACATTAATCTGCTTACTATTTTTCTTCGTCAATTTACCGGTAATCCCCTGATCATTATTCTGGCGGCGGCGACATTTATTTCCTATTTATTAGGCCAGCAGATCAGTTCCTATTATATTTTCGGGATGGTTTTACTCAGTATCCTGCTCGGCTTTTGGAACGAGTACAGCGCTGTCCGGACGGTAGAGTCTTTAATGAAAAAGATCTCTCCCACCGCGTTAGTAGAAAGAAACGGGGAAAAATTGGAAATCCCCGTGTCGCATCTAACTGTCGGTGATATCGTCCTGCTTTCCCAGGGAAGTATTATTCCGGCCGACCTTAGGCTTATTGAGACAAAGGATTTGGAGGTCAACC
>CAZAIV010000094.1:0-5206 GCA_964485315.1 uncultured Gammaproteobacteria bacterium | reverse complement strand
ATGAGACACGGAATCGAAATCGACGACTTACGAACTTTGTACGCAAATAAGTTCGAGTTCTTGGAACAATTCTAAAAAATATCAAAAATCAAATCGCAAATCTCAAATAGATAACTAAAATTTTAGATCTCAGATATAGTTTTGCGATTTAAGATTTAAGTTTTGAGATTACAATTATGAATATTAAAATACTTGACTCTTGGCTACGGGAATATCTGCAGACAGATGCGACTCCGAAACAAATTTCGAAAGCATTGTCTCTTACGAGTGTCTCAATTGAACGTCTTGAGAAATGGAAGCAGGACTGGACGTATGATATTGAAGTGACAACAAATCGTCCTGATTTGGCATCGATCAACGGTTTGGCAAGGGAAGCAGGCGCAGCTCTGCCGCAACAAGGAATTGAGGCGATATATAAACCCCTGCAAATTAATCGTCATTCTGGGGAGCTGAAAGCGACTCCAGAATCAATTGCAGATTCTGGACAAGCCAGAATGACAATTATTAATGAAACTTCACTCGTCAACCGCATTTGCGCAGTCGTAATGGAAGTAACAACGCAACAATCTCCTAAAGAAATCAAAGACCGTCTCGAATCTTCCGATATCCGCAGTATTAATAACATTGTCGATATAACCAATTATGTGATGCGAGTGACCGGTCAACCGACACATGTCATGGATTATGATCGACTCGGAAATTATTTGAAAATTCGCGAAGCAAAAAAAGGCGAAGCAATCACCACACTTGATAAAAAAAACTATACGCTTAGTGGTGGAGATATAGTTGCGGAAAACAAGAATGGTGAAATCGTTGATTTACTCGGCATTATGGGGCTTGAAAAAACTGTCGTTACCGATAAGACGAAACGAATTGTTTTCTTTATCAATAATGTTAACTCAACCAAAGTTCGAAAAACGTCTATGGAACATGGCATTCGGACAGAAGCGGTACAATTGAATGAAAAGCATCTGGATCCCAATCTCTGTGCAACAGTCCTGCAATATGGAATTCAACTTTATGAAAAGTTCGCTCACGGTCAAGTTATAAGTCAAATAATTGATATGTATCCAAATAAACTGGAAGAAAAACAAGTAAAAGTAAATTTGCAAAAGATCAATAGCGTCATCGGTGTTGATATTCCCGAAAAACAATCAGTTGAAATTTTAACTAAACTTGGCTTTCAAGTTGCAACCGACGAAAACAGCCTAATCGTCACCATTCCGACATTCCGCTCTCATGATATCAATTTGCCGGAGGATATTATAGAAGAAATCGCGCGGATATACGGCTATCATAATCTGCCAAGTGAATTGCCGCTTCTTAACACGCAACAACCTAAACCTATGACAAATACTTTTTATTGGGAGCAACGGGCAAAACATGCATTGAAATATTGGGGATTCACCGAAGTATATACATATTCCATGGTTTCTGAAAATCTGTATGAAGGACCGCTTGATACTGCGGTGACTATTGCAAACCCGTTGAATGAAGATCTTGTCTACATGCGGCGATCGCTCATACCGAGTTTATTGCATGTCATCAGCGAGAATAAGCAGAGAGAACACATACAGATTTTTGAAATAGCAAACGTCTATGATAAGAAAAACAACTCATTACCTGATGAAATTCGCCTACTGGCGGGAATTGTCAAACAACCGAACGTATCATTTTATAAAGTAAAAGGGTATATCGAGCAACTTTTTAAAGATCTGGGAATTACTCACTATGAATTCCGGCTTTCAGAAAGCGGGGGAGATGGTGCCGAAATATATATAAAGAATCATGAACAAATCGGAAACATTGAAATTCTTGACGAAAACATGATTGATTTTGAACTCAATTTTGATCTGATGACCGCATACGCGACGTTGAAAAAAACATACAGAGAACCGTATAAATTCCCGCCGATTTTCGAAGACATCGCGCTTCATATTCCCGAGAAAATCCTGACCGGAGATGTTATAGACGAAATAAAACGACACCATGCGTTCATTAAAGACGTTTCTCTTTTGGATAGATATGGCGACTCAAGAACGTTTCATATTGTTTATCAGGATGAAAGTAAAAATTTGACGACGGAAGAAGTAAAAGAAATTCACAAAAAAATCCTCCAATCTTTACGTAAAAAATGGGGGATACAGGAAAAAAGCTAGCAAAAAAGTGCCGCTTGCATTTGAAAATTAACAGATCTACAATCCCATTATGAGCGCCACACATGAAGTACCGGACGCACATGCTAATGACCAGGTAAAACATCGGTTGCATAGAATATTTATCCACCAACCAGGAGAACCGGACGAAAGTGAACGGACAAGATTAAATGAAACAGGACTGGCAAATTCCAGACAAGTATTGAAATTTCTTTTAGAGCATAGTGCTGATGGAGGGGGCATGGGCGGCAATGAGTATGTTTTTAACGCTTATATTGATGCGCTGAGTGATTTCTTAGACAGACTCGAAACAACCGGACTTGATACGGCGATACATGGCAATGAATTTGGAACTGAATTTCGCCATTTTCCACATGACCAAATATCTCCTGACAGCTCGAGTGCAACTTCCAAAACCTTAGTTGTCGCAGCAATGGGTCTCAATGAGAAAGTTCAACACGGTTCTGCTTCATTCAAAACTTGGAGACATAATTCTCATTACGGGAGCGAGATAATAGAAAGTATGACTGTTTCCAACAGACTTAAAGAAGGTAATGGGAATCCGGGGTTACTATTCGAAGAATATGAATTCTATCCACATGCTGATCCACACTGGATGGGTGGGTGGAAAAAATTTGGCAGAGGTCAAGGACAACTCATAAGTCATTGGATCGGCCAAGAGATACAGCTCGTAGGTAGTAGGATTGGAGTTGTCACTGATCAGCCAATGACAACAGTTTCTGAACACTCATTTAAAAAGGCAAATCCAACTAAGACATTGTATAACACGGATACTCTTCTAGAGAGACTGGACGCAAATAGTATTTCTCCGGACGCCATTAGAAGAATACCTCTAGGCAAAGCTGCATAATTTTGATATTTTACTGACCGTTTTGGATAGAGATCTCTCTGAGGAAAAGATTCAGATCGAACGCATCCACCTTCCCGTCATCGTTTAAATCATCACTCTTGAACTGTGTTGAACTGCATCCTGCCGGTACACTGCCAAAGTCGGAATAACAGGTTAAGAGCGCATTGTAATCGAGAACATTGAGACTGTTATCCCCATTGATGTCTCCCGCTATGAGAGATACTGACGGTACTGTCGTGTTTTGACCTTGAGTCATGCTGATGATTCCGGGAAGTTGTTTCGTTAAGTACTGAGGTGTTGTTATTTTTACAATATAATTCCCTGTCGCTATCTGTCCCATGTTTACTGTCCCTGAAAAGTCGCCTGCTGTGGATGAAAAGGTGATAGTCCCTGCCCTGGTTGCAATGAGTGTCTCGCTTGCGTCGTACACGGCGACAGTGAGTGAACGTTGTGGTGTCAGCGGCTTCGCCGTCCCCACACTGTTGGGGTTAACTGCGTCTCCTCCTTTTCCTATCCCTTGGAGCAGTATGCTCGGAAAGGTGAGTGTTGTGCTGTGTGTCGGGGTGACTGTCGGGTTGGGACTCTGACCATCTAATTGTAAAGACATGTCATCTGCCTGGAAAGAATCCGTACCGGTTGCGTTCTGCATAATGACATACATCCCTACACTGGTTCTGTCTGCATAATCTACACTGACTGTATTGGTCAACTGCTGCCAGCTAGTACTTGCGTTGACGCTTATGGGACTGAATACCGTGCTTTGCGGTTCGGCACCGCCCGACGTCCGTATGGCTAACCACAGGGGTTTTCCGATTGACGTATCAGATCGTACCCAAGCAGTAGCGCTGTATTGTTGTCCTAACTGTGGATTGGTTACTGTCGGGGGATTATCATCGATTGAAAACATTGTGCCATCTGTTTGCGTAACGTTACAAGACGAACTACCGGAGTGAGCAACTGAGGTATTCAGAGAGAGGTTTGCATGCCAGCCTGTCCAATTGTTAGTATTGCTCTCACACCCTGGGTTGGCGAGTAAATTCTGATTAACCGGTAGCGGTGTCGGGCTGACGGACGGTGTAGGAGCATTTGTCGGTAGGGGAGTCGGTATCGGTTCACCTGTTGTTGAAGGAGAGTATGCGTAAGAAACTGCCCAGTCAACCTGGACATTGCCGGCGTCAGTGTTATTCGGCGTCTCTCCACTCGTACTCGTCTCTGTTTGTAAATGCCAACTCATGGGGCCAAGGGGGATTTTACTACGGCCGTCAGGCCAAGTGGCGAGACTACCTGAAAAGTTTTGTACTACGTTCCCATCGATGGAGTAGATAAGCGCGTTTGGCGTCCAGTCAATTGTGTAAACGTGCCAGTTATTATAGAAACCGGACGACGTCACTGTCTTCCAGGTCTGGTTATTATTGGCATAGGTGCCGTACTCCCACCAGACAGCAGCGTTGATTGGCCCCTTAAGATCATTAAGTGATTCGGGAAAGTCAATCTCACCGTTTGCCGGCCATGGTTTGCCATCCGCCCAAAGCAAAAAGGCTGTTTTATAGCCATACACTGGGTCCGCCCGCATACACACACTGTAGCGTCCATAACTTTGTCCTACGAAATCACCCTTCCCTGGTAACTTCTCTGTCGGAACACCTGATAAGTGTTCATAAACGCCATTAATGAGCTCTGTATGCAAATGAATATTGAGGATGCCGCCACTTACCGAAAGGACTTTACTGTCATACCAATAACCGTTCTGCGTCTGCCCTGGTGAGCGCGAAGTGGTGTCCGCAACATTGTCACCATAACTTGACCATCGACTGCCATAAACAGTATAGAAGCTGCCCAAAGGAGCATCAGTCGTAAAGTCATCGGTGAAGTTTTGCTGCCAACCGGGAAGATTCCCTACCGGCATCGGTCCGCAGGAAGTTGTCGCGGCATATTGTTGTATATTGGTTTGTCTTTGTCCATACGAAACAACAAGTGTCGTGACAAGAAGCAGAAGGGAGATAGTCAGTATACCGATGAAGCTTCTTTGTTTTCTATCCGGAAGTTTTATCATGTATGTTTATTGTAGTTAACCGGCTTTCGTCTGTCAAGAATACCCTCCAGAGTCTGGTACAAAACTCGTAAAAGGTTGATTTGACAACAAAAAAAGCAGCTGACACACTAGAAGTATTGTTGGAAC
>CAZAIV010000093.1:0-5524 GCA_964485315.1 uncultured Gammaproteobacteria bacterium | reverse complement strand
TTGCATAAGACTGAAGTAACGGTACTTCATCATCGGACAGTATGATGCGTATCATGGGTAAAAGTCAGCATACACCCATAATTCCGCTCATTGCAAATCTGCCATTCTGTTTTTCACTCGCTATAAATCTCACATCATTGTCATTCCGATCCGTCGGCTGACGGAGAGGAATCTCTCGACTTGTTCGAGAACTGGAATTAGCCAGAGATCCCTCGACGGAGTTTACGCTGAGCGAAGTCGAAGCGTTCGGGATGACACTCTTTTTTAAGCGGTATATTCCCTCACTCGCTTCCTCCAAATTCGTCTTCATCTCCTTCAGCCATACCGGATGGGTCCAATCAGCTGCAGTAAGTAAGTTTATTCCTTTTTTTATAGCATATTCCGCCATGACAGGAAGGGTCATGCTTGGGCTCACCGCCCGAGAGTACTTAGAATGCAAATGTAGATCAGAGACAATTTCCATACACCTTATTCTAGCAAAAAAATTATCATTAATGCTTGAAAACACCTTTACATTTTCTTACAAGGTTATTACAATATTTATATGGCTTTTGCAGAATTTTCAAAATCCGCTGGTAACCCTTCAGCAGAAAGAGCAACCAGAAGAGGAGTTATTACGATAATCCGACATCCATTTCTGAGATGGAAAGATCGCCGGGCAGAACAGAGTCGAATAAAAGCAGATTTACATGCTGACGCTTTGGTCATTATTTCCTCGTTTTATGGTAGCGGTCCAAAAATCATGGATGCCGAAAATATATTTCCCAAATCTAAATAGCTTTTCTCTTTTTCATTCAATCACTTTTTATTCTGGAGCTTATACATTTCAATTAATTCTTTGACACTCGTCGCATCTTCAGGCTTTTTATCTTTATCTCTGAATGAAACCAGACGCGGAAATCGCAGCGCATACCCCGCGCGGTCATTAGTTATTAACTCTTGGCTTTTAGTCTCCGTCAATTTTTCACTTTTCACTTTTAACTTTTCACTTCTATTCATCCCCGCTGTATGAATTGGGCTTCTGGTGATCTCGTCAGCCAAGACTTCAATGACGATTTCCGGCTTCACCCAAACGCTCGGTGTGATAATTGAATTCACTCTGGCAGGTTTTGTTTTAAGTTTTAAGTTTTCAGTTTTTAGCTTTATGCTCTGCCATTCCTCGTCAGATAAACCCGTCCCGATCTTACTCACCGTCACAAATTCATCATTTTTTTCATCATAAATCCCGACCAATAATGCGCCTGCACCGAATGCGGTTCTTTTCCCCTTACCGAAAATATATCCCAAAATTACGCAGTCAATCGTATCATTTAATTCTCCGCTTGAATGACGCTTCAGTTTCACCCAATTAAAGTTTCGCCCGCCTGCTTGATATGGGGAATCTAAACGCTTCACGACGACTCCTTCTAAGCCCTTTGAAATCGCGTCATCAAGCATGAGTTGCAGGTCTTCAGGTTTGGTCAAAATCTTCCCCGGTACAGGAATAAGCACGTCGTCTCCATGAATAGTTTTTTTTATCATTTCTACTCTCTGAGTCAATGGTTTCTCGATAAGTGATTCCCCATTTAGATATAACATGTCAAAGACAAAGGCACGCAAAGGTAAACTTTTGGCCATTTCCGTGATATTGTGTTTCCGGCGACGTTTTGTCGTTTCCTGGAAAGGAAGAAATTCCTCTGACTCGGGTTGATACGCTAATGCTTCCGAATCGAGAATCACAGACTCTGCTTTTACTTGTTTCTTCACGCCTTCGATCAGATCGGGAAACATCTGCGTCATGTCCTCCAAATTTCTGGAAAACATTTCCACTTTCCCGCCGTTTTTATGGATCTGCACGCGAAATCCGTCATATTTCGGCGTTGCATGTATGCCAATATTGTCATTTCGAGCCGGAGGCGAGAAATCCCCTGCGTTTTTCTGCTTTCTTTTGGGATCTCTCACTTCGTTCGAGATGACACTTCCTGTCATTTTCTCAAACACCTTTTGCGCGTTCGGCAATCGTTCGCATAATTCTGATCGGATCGGACGACCTACTGTTATTTTCAACTTTTGGACGGCAGGCAATCCGCCTTCCCACAACGTCGTCGCGATCAAACCTAAATCCGACGTCTCGTTATATGCTTTTTCCAACAACTTCCGATTGGATTTATCTCCCAATTTTGCAGTTGCCAATCCGTCCAAAATCGTCGGGTCTCCGATTCCCAAACGATTATTACCAAGAGGGACACGAACCAAATGCTTCGCGGATATTCCATCGCATTGCTGTAACAACTCTGACAACATTTTTTGCTTTTTGTCGACTGACCCATCTCCTCCTGTGTGAGCAATTTCTGTTAAAACATCAAAAACATGCTTCACCGTCAATTTTTCACTTTTAACTTTTAACTTTTCACTTAGTTGCGCAGCAACTGCCCCCATATCACCCAGTTTGTCATACAAATGTAGAACTTTTTCCCGTTCTACACCATAAGCTAAACCGATAGCAGCAGCCACCATTTTATCCGCCATACCTATTTCAACCGGCGCAAAGAAAGGCGCCACTCTTCCCTGAGCTAAATAAACGATTTGTGCGATTTCATCCCTGCGGCTTACCTTAAATAACCCGGATAAAATTTCGATAAGAGTCAGACGTGAAGAAGTTTTCTCCATTTGTTCAAAATATTTTGTAAGTTCGGAAAAATTCATATAAGATAGTTATAAGTCATAAGTTCTTAGTCCTTAGTTTAAACATCATTCATTATAAAACCTTACTTGAAGTTTTTACAATGCTTGTCAAAATACGTATTAATTGGTTATTTTGCTCCATTAAGTCGGTAATTCCAGCTTCTTGATCTTGATTTGTCTCTTTGATTAATCGCAACCAGTAAGATGTCTCTCTCGCTTCTTTCTTCGCAATTGTCATACAATGAGAAAAATCCCTTCTTGTATTTGATCCCAAAGCTTCTTCAATGTTTGCGCCGATTGACGTAGCAGATCGTCCAATCTGATTAATAAGGATAATATTGGAGTATGTTTTCTTTAACTTCTGAATTAACCTTAAAACCTGAAGTGCAAAAGAGTAAGCTTTTGGAGCAACAATCGATTCTTTTAGAACTTCGCTCATAACTTGAAACTTAGGACTTAGGACTTAGGACTTAGGACTAAAAACTCAGTCCATCACGTACTTCGCCGCTTTTGTTTTTCCCTGTTTTTTAATCAGTCCTGCTTTCAATAATACCTTCAAATCATTTAAAACAGTGTCTTCAGAGACTAAATGGAATAGTGATTTGAACGCGTTATTCTGTAAGTAGCCTGTTTCCTGAATGTATTCAATTATCTTTAATTGTCGCTCCGAGAGAAGCAAAGGTCGTCCGCCTAATTTCGCCTTCAGCTTGCTATCAACAGAAATCTTCTCCACTTTGTCTCTTATTTTCGACAACTCACTCGCCAAACCCTTTGTAAAATACTCAAGCCATATTGTTTGATCTCCGTCTCTTTTCCCGACACTTTGTAATGCTTCATAATAGCTAGCCGCGTCGTGATCAAAGTATTCTTCAAGTGAGAAAAACCGTCTGATGTCATATCCTTCCTGAAAAAGAATCAGACTCGATAGCGCCCGCGCGACTCTTCCGTTTCCGTCGACAAACGGATGGATCCGAACGAATTCATAATGCGCAATACCCGATTTCAGAATAGGATGAATATCATCACTCGTTGTCTTTTGGATGAATGCAAGCAAGTCACGAATCAGCGATGCAACTTTATCCGCGCTTGGCGGCCGAAAAGAAACTTCTTTCGTTTGAGAATTCTTAATCACAACTTGTGTGGTTCGAAATCCCCCGCTCCTTTCAGTTGGAAGAATTTTATATACTGTCATTGCGTGCAATTGCTTTATAAATTCCTTATCAATTATAAATTCTGAATTCTGAATTCTAGACTCCCCAATCTCGTCCATGACTTTTCGATAATTGATGACTTCCTGAATGTCGCGCTCGCGGGCAACGACTTCTTCCCCTTCCATAACCTTCTCCGCCTGCGTCATATTGAGTTCATTTCCTTCCAAATGTGTCCCGTGGTGAACCGATCGAACCATAGCATCCTGCTGAAATTTCTTCTCATAATACGGCAGTAAAGGCGCGTTATCAATGACCTGCTTCGCGCCTTCGATCACACCAATGTATTTGAGGATAGAATTGGTGATGGAGTATTTTGGTATATACATGGGTCTGTCATTCCGAGCGAATAGAGTGAGTCGAGGAATCTCTCGATTTGTTCGAGGGTAAATCTGACATAAAGTCAGAGATCCCTCCACTTCGGTCGGGATGACAGCTAATTATTGCTCTTTTCCTGAAGAATTACAAGGCTGGTTTGTATTATGTATTAGGTATTATGCAATCCTCAAGTCTATCCTTCTTTGCTTAATACAATACATACCATAATACATAATACTTTATACTTAATACTAAGTTTGCTATACTCCAATTATGGTCACATCGCCAACCGAACGAATCAAGCAAAACGCCCGAGAGCTCCGGATTGAACTTCTTCGCCAAATGGTAACACTCGCCACAAGCGGATTCGGTTTAGTAGCAGCTCTTGCGTGGAACAGTGTCATTCAGGAGTTGGTCAATACGTATATCAAAAAATGGCTCCCTGCCGGATGGGGCATCGCGTCTTTATTAATCTATGCCCTCATCGTCACGATACTCGCGGTATTGGTTACATATAATTTGAGTAAAACCCTCAAACGCCTTACCGAGAAAAATGAACTAATTGAAGAAAAAGGAAAGAAGAAAAAATAATCAGAAATTAAAAGGAGTGAAGAATGAAATTTTCGCAGGCAAGAAAGCGAATTGCGATGCCAAGAAAATTTTATTCTGAGCGAGAAAGTACCTCCTTCATCACCTTCGGTATCTCATGCGCCAAATCCGTCGAGTTGAAGTAATATCCAACCTTTTCAAACAAACTCTCTCCTGCTTTTTTATTAATATATGATCCGGCGCATGCGCTGAGAAATAAATCATTCTTCGTAGCCAATGCCGCGACAAGCCCAGCCAGCACATCACCTGTCCCGCCTTTCGTCATCCCCGCATTCCCACCGGAAATTTTGTAACACTGACTTGGGGAACAAACAATATCCGCCTCTCCTTTAAGCAAAATGATGCAGTTATGTTGTTTAGCAAACTCTTGAACGTCTATCTTTCCGTCATTGCGAGCGAAGCGCGGCAATCCACTCTCTCCAACAAGATTGCTTCGTCGCTCCACTCCTCGCAATGACGTTTTATTCATCATTACTTCGAACTCTTTTAGATGAGGCGTCAGGATTACATGTCCTTTCAATTGCTTCAACCACTCAGGCTCCATCATCTGCAGCGCTCCCGCATCAATCACCCATTTCTTCTGCGGATATTTCTCAAGTAAATATTTCGTCAAAAAATACGTCTTCTCCCCTTCGTCTTCCACTTTTAAAATCTCCGGTAAATCTTTGTCTGATTCTGAATTCTGAATTCTGAATTCTGAATTTCGGTTCATTCCTGGGCCTAAC
>CAZAIV010000092.1:0-6200 GCA_964485315.1 uncultured Gammaproteobacteria bacterium | reverse complement strand
GGACGATTATGAATCCGCTGAAAAGCTATAAGTAGTATGTATTAGGTAGTAACTCGCCTTACGCAAATACGTTTCTGGTAATCGATCCGCCAGCTGGCGGAGAGCGCATCCAGAATCGATTCTGGACAAGCCAGAAACATAGTAACTGCGTAACATGAGGTAGTAAGTATTAAGCAAAGAAAGTTTTGATTTTTTTATAATACACACTACATAATACCTTATACATTATTCGATGTTTTCTTCGCGGGTTGTGTCATTAAAATAGAATGTTTCTCCTGCTGTGACGGGAATAACCGTGCTATTATAATTCAGATCATTAAACGAGGCCTGCATGGACCCTTTTTTTACATAGACACTAATGAATGGTTGTGTTTTTGATACAGAGAAAATAACATTGCCGGTATTGATATTAATCAACAAATCCAAGCTCCTCACTGCGAGAGGGATGGAATTTGTTACAGAATATTCAACTGTTCCCGACGGTTGTCCGATCACGACATTCGCCGGAAGTGTTTGCACGAAGTTCACTTGCGTGTCGGGAGAAACGATAAGTGAACAGCAGTTGGTGAATTGAACAGTCGCAGCGCCCGTATCCTCCGTTTGCAATAACTCGCCTTGTTCGATTTGTACGGGAGTATGCAGTTTTGCGGGTTCAGTTGCCGCTCGGGATTGCCAGTCAATGATTCCGGACATTGTCGCAATATTCCCTATGAGAGAATCACTCGGAGGATTATCCAATGAAAATACTGCTTGTTTCTGACTTAACGGTGTTTCATATTGTTGCGTCTCCTGTGCTGTTGTTATTTTCACGTACGACAAAACAAGTACGATACCGACAGCGATTGATAACATAAACAAACTTATGCTTTTTATCACATATATTATTATATATGAGTTACGCATTCTCTGTCATCTCTGTTTGGGATTTCTCTCCGCCAGCCGGCGGATCGAAATGACAAACTTTTGGCAAACCTGACACATTACAGGGGTTGTCAAATCTGTAAAATGATATACAATAGAAGCTGCCCTATTTTGTTTCGACAATCTATTACTGATGAAAAACTGCCAAAGAAAAAATTATTTTATCTCTTTCGTCTTCTTATGTATCCTGTTGTTTTCCGTCACAACAGCGATCCCGCCTATTTATGCCCAAACAACACCAACGGATACGCCAACCGCAATTTCGACCACGCCCACACAGACACCTGGTTCTTCTAATTCACAGACACCGACCCCCACGGGAACGTCTGATAATTCCCAGTCGGAACAGGACTTACTGAATCAGATTAATGATTTACAGGGGAAGATTTCTGATTTACAGGGTCAGGCGCAAACACTTACTTCACAAATTGCAGTAATGGATAACACAATTAAGTTGACACAGTATCGTATCGAAGCGACAAATGAACAAATTGACGGTTTAAAACACGATATAGCAGCCTCAAATACCGAAATTACCAAACTGAACAGCTCGGTAGATCAACTCGCGAAAGCGCTTATGAGCAGAATTGTTGCCACTTATGAAGTCGGTAACATACAGTCGGTCGAGCTGATTGCGACGGCAGATAATATGAATAACTATGTCACGCAGCAGAGTTATCTGAAAATTGTCCAGGAACATGATAAAAAACTTTTGTATGACCTTGATACCGCGAAGAATGATTACGCAACGCAAAAACAATATTTCGCCAATAAACAAACGCAAATGGAAGCGTTACAGGCACAGTTGCAGCAATACACGGATGATTTGGCCACGCAAAAACAAAGCAAACAGGAATTGCTTACGCAAACACAAGGAAGCGAGGCAAATTATCAGCGGTTGCTGGCACAAGCGCAAGCGCAATTAGCAGGATTTTCAAACTTTACAGAGTCGCAAGGCGGCGCATCATTACTCTCCGGACAAACAGTATGTGATGGTTGGGGTTGTTATTATAACCAGCGCGATTCGCAGTGGGGAGCGTCCGCATTGAATCACACGCAATATACCGTCGCGAGCGATGGGTGTTTGCTCACCTCGGTTGCGATGGTGATGACGCATTATGGGAAACATGTTACACCGGCTGATATTAATAATAATCCGAGCAATTTTGCGTCGTATTTCCCCGCATATCTTCTGTACACAGTTTCTGCGAACGGCTCAACTGCCCAGCGCTTCGGTACTGCGATTGATGCACATCTGGCATCAGGGGATCCGGTCATCGTAGGTATTCGTTATGCATCGGGTGATACGCATTTTGTCGTGTTCGTCAGCGGATCAAACGGGAATTATACTATTAATGATCCGTACATCGAAAACGGTCATAATATAAATTTTACCGATCATTACAGTATGGGTATGATATTTGAAGTAGACGGGGTAAGTGTCTCATAGATAAAAGTCCGGATTTTCCTCATTGCTCTTACATTTGCGTGCTTGATCTATGCCTACAAACACAATATAATGCGGGTTATGAAAAAGGGCGTTTCTTCTTTAACAATACTCATTATTTGTATTTTGTTTTTCGGAGTCGTTTTGTCTGTATATCTGCGTGGCATGTTACAATCCCGTCCTCTCCCTGAGATTCCAAGCACGGAAATGAAACGCGTGCCGAAATCTATTGCACGTAAACTTCTGTCAACATCTCCTTCGGAGACATTTCGTGTTCCTATACTCATGTATCATTACGTTGAATTTGTTCAGGATAAGAAAGATACAATTCGGCAATTGCTTGATATTATTCCTCCTGTTTTTGAAGAACAAGTGCAAACATTAAAACAGGCAGGATATACATTCATGACAGCGAAGGAACTCGGAGAAGTGCTTGACGGGAAGATAAAATTGCCAAAGAACCCGATTTTATTAACATTTGACGACGGGCATTGGGACTTTGATACGGTGGTATTGCCGATTCTGAAAAAATATCACGTGAAAGCGACCGCTTATGTTATTCCAGGATTTATCGGCGGATCGGATTTCATGTCTCAACAACAAATAGAAGACGTTGTGAACAGTCACCTTGTTGACGTAGGCGCGCATACCGTGCACCATATTGCGCTTAAGAATATCAGTATCGCAGAAGACGAATATGAAGTGGATCAGAGCAAAAAAATGCTTGAAGATACATATCATATTCATGTCGTTTCTTTCGCCTATCCGTATGGAGCCTTCGATGAGCAGTCAATACAGGTCGTCAGGGATGCAGGGTTTACGACAGCAGTTTCAACGATTCCCGGAATAGCGCAGAGTCTGAATAATAGGTTTTTTCTCTATCGACTTCGTCCGGGTGATCGAGTCGGCGCGGATTTACTGGATTATTTGTCTTCGAATATGTATCAAGTATATTGATTTAGTTGACAAGAGAATTTTCATTGTGAAATTATATAAGATATGGAGGATGTAATCGATTTCCTGCAGGATTTCCTTTTGGATGTAAAGACGAGAGCGATTGCAATTGTTAAAAATCCTGTATATGTAGGATTATTTATTCTTTTTCTTTTGTCGAGTTCAACAAGCGCATATATTCTTTTCGCGTACCAAAATAATTCTTCGACCGTCTCTACAACAACTCCGCCGCAAACTCTCTTGGCCATTCCGTCTCTTTCTCCGACGCCAAATCAAGTCCAGATGCAGTCTGAACCGACAGATACTCCTGAAGCATCGTCGGCAGCAGTCCCAACGCCGACGCCTTCCAATATAACACTCAATTGGCTTACATATACGAATACAACTTATGGATATAGTATTAAGTACCCTACCGATTGGACAGCCAGTGATGAAGGAGAATTGGAGCCGCTCATACCAAGTTATATTCTGTTTAATCCTGCGTCTGCGTCACCTGCTTCACGAACAATCACTATTTCGTATACGACGAGAACAAGTGATGAGTTAACTGCAATATACGGCACGGACGGATCGCAAATGACGGTTGATAATTTCAGCGCAACAGAGCACCAGACGACAGATTCCGATGGTAACAAAGCAATCAGCGTCATCTTGCCTTTGGGCATTAATGCGTTAATCTTTTACTCAATTGATCAATATCAGGATACCTTGATGCAAATGTTAGGGACGTTTCAATTAACTAACTAACTCACCTTACGCACATACGTTTCTGGTAAGCGATCCGCCAGCTGGCGGAGAGCGCATCCAGAATCGATTCTGGACAAGCCAGAAACATAGTAAACTGCGTAACATGACTAACTAACTGTCTTTATATTCTGTTATGCCGGCTATGCTACAATACGGCTATGAATCTGGCTTTCAGAATGCGACCACAGACATTACAGGAACTCATCGGTCAAAAACATCTTGTCGGCGAAGGGAAAATTTTGCGTCGCATGCTGGAACAAAAACAGCTTTTCTCGATGATTTTTTGGGGACCGCCGGGGACAGGAAAAACGACACTTGCGCATATTATTGCAAAAGAATTTGACGCATCGTTTTATGCTTTATCTGCTGTGGAAGCAGGGAAAGCGGAACTACAGAAGATCCTGAAACCCCACTTCGCTGAAGCTTCGAGGGGCACGCGGGTTCAGAATGACAATAAGACGTCATTGCGAGCAAACGAAGTGCAGCGTGGCAACCTTGCCGAGATTGCTTCGTCGTCTACGGCTCCTCGCAATGACGTAAATAGACAAATAATTTTGTTTATTGATGAAATCCACAGATGGAACAAGGCGCAGCAGGATGCATTATTGCCTTATGTTGAGAATGGATTAATAACATTGATCGGCGCCACGACTGAAAATCCCTCTTTTGAAATTATCAACGCGTTGTTGTCCAGAAGCAGAATTCTTGTGTTGCAGCGCTTGACCGAAGAAGATTTGCAAATACTTATTAACAGGGCTTTAACAAATAAAGAAAAAGGTTTGGGAAAATACAAAAAAACTATTACTTCTGACGCAACTTATCTACTGATCCGGCTTTCCGGCGGAGACGCGAGGATATTACTCAATGGATTGGAAATTGCCGTAACTTCCTATAAAGAAAAAAAAGTTACATCTGAAATGATTACGGAAATTTTTCAGACGAAATCAACAAGCCTCTATGATAAAAAAGCAGATGAACATTACAACACCATTAGCTCATATATTAAATCTATGAGAGCATCAAATGTCGATGGCGCTCTTTACTATTTAGCCAGAATGATTCAAGGCGGAGAAGATCCGAAATTTATCGCCAGACGAATGGTCATCTTTGCGTCCGAGGACGTGGGTATGGCACAACCTACAGCCCTTGTCGTCGCAAATGAGGTATTCAGAGCATGTGAAGTGATTGGATACCCTGAATGTGCAATTAATCTTGCTCACGGCACTGTATACCTTGCCAAAGCGAAGAAAGATAGAAGTTCTTATGATGCATACACCAGAGCAGTAGAAGATGTTCTCAACTTCCCCAACGAGCCAATTCCTTTATATCTGCGTAACGCTCCGACCAATCTGATGAAAGAGCTGGGATATGCGAAGGATTATAGCTGGAAAGAAGGAAATGTAGGTCCTCAAAAAGAGCTTTCGTTCCTACCAGAAAAACTGAAAGGGAGAACTTATTATAAAGAAAAAAGAAGAGACATGACTCATCCGGATGACGTTATTGTGTCGTATCGTTTGACTGATTAGCTATACTCTGATTAACGTTGTTGACATCTCCGCTCAAACTTGAAACACCCGCACTAATATTATTCAGATCGGTATTAAGTTGTGAGTTGCTTGTGTTATGTATTGCAGGATTAACCGTAGGAACCGGAGTCATTGTTGGGACTGAGACGGTTGGCGAGACAGCTGTTTGGGAATTCTGAGCAGGAGCGGGTTTATTTGACTGCATGAAGAAATAATACCCCGCTCCGCCAAGAAGAAGTAGAACAATAATGATAATACCAATTATCATTGGCATATTACTTTTCTTAGGTTGTGGTGTATTCGTATCTAGCGGTGCTACTTGTGCAGGAGGCGGTGTCATTGTCGATGTAGGTTGAGGTGTTGGTTCCGATTGACTCGGAACAGGAGCAGAAGGAGAAGGAGGCATAGGCATCTCGGCTGTTTGCCCCGGTTGATCAGAAGTTGGTATCTTTGGATCCATGTATTTATAGTAAAAGATTGAAAAGGCAAATGTCAAGCAATATAATTTCGTAGAACGTAGAAGGTACAATACATATTGTGCATAAGTATATAGAACCGGTGCACAGGCTGTTCCAAACACAAAAAAGCAGAGGACAGGGTAATAT
>CAZAIV010000091.1:0-7033 GCA_964485315.1 uncultured Gammaproteobacteria bacterium | reverse complement strand
GCATGCTACCGGAAGCGCCATTGATTGGTCGCGAAAACTAGAAACAAATGATCCAAACTATTACAAATGGACTCAATGGCTGTTCGTCCAGTTGTTCAAACATGGTTTGGCAGAACGAAAAAAGGCCACAGTTAATTTTTGCCCTTCGTGCAAAACAGTATTGGCTGATGAGCAGGTGGTGCAAGAATCAAGAGACAAGACGTTAGATGATAGAAAGTTGGAAATAGATGTAGAAGATAGAGGATTGAAATTAGAAAATCCATCTTCAATTTTCCATTCTCAACCACCATCCTCTACCTTCCATCAGCTATCGTCTAGGGTCGGAGTTTGCGAGAGGTGCGGAACCGTAGTTGAGAAGAGAGATTTGGAACAATGGTTTCTTAAAATCACGAAATACGCGAATCGATTGCTCGCGAATATCGCGAAACTTGATTGGACGGAGAAAGTGAAGACAGCCCAGACTAATTGGATTGGGAAGAGTGAAGGAGCGGAGATAGAATTTGACGTCATTGCGAACGAAGTGAAGCAATCTAATGAAGAAAACAAGATTGCCACGGTTTCTTCGAAACCTCGCAATGACGGGTTCAGAATTAAAGTGTTTACGACTAGGCCGGATACGCTGTACGGAGCGACATTTATCGTTTTGGCGCCGGAAAATCCGTTGGTTAATGTCATTCTGAGCGAAACGAAGAATCTCTCGCGAATGCGAGAAAAGGGTCGCGCACAAGGCGCGGGATCCTTCGCTGACGCTCAGGATGACAAAGGTTTGGTTCAGGATGACAAGAGGCTAAAAGAAGTAGAAGACTATATCAAAATCTCTCAAAACAAATCAGAACAAGACAGATTGAATGAGGGAAAAGAGAAGACAGGCGTGTTTTCCGGATTATACGCCATGCATCCGCTGACCGGCGAGCAGTTACCGATATGGATTGCTGACTACGTGTTGGGCACGTATGGAACAGGCGCAATCATGGCTGTGCCAGCCCATGACACAAGGGACTATCAATTTGCTGTAAAATATAATTTACCTATTAAGAAAGTTGTTAGGGGAATTGAGGAAGGTGGGGATATTGGGGAGAACGTAAATATTTATGTCGGCGAAGGAGTTCTGATTAACTCAGAGGGCTGGGGCGGATTGAGGTATCCGGAAGATACGGAGAAGATTTTGGTTGATCTTGAGAAAAAGGGAGTGGGAAAGCGTAAAGCGACGTATCATTTGCGAGACTGGCTGATTTCTCGTCAGCGCTACTGGGGGCCGCCTATACCGATGATTTATTGCGAAAAGTGCGCGAAAGAAGGGAAGAGTTGGTTTACCTCTGCTGAGTCTAAACAGACGATAGATGATAGAAGATCGAAAGTGGATGTAGAAGATAGAAGTTTGAAGGTAGACGATCTATCCTCTACCATCCATTCTCAACCCCAATCGTCAATCGTCAATCGTCAATCGTCCAACATGGCTGGCTGGTATCCTGTTGGCGATTCGGATCTGCCTGTGCTATTACCTTATATTCAAGACTTCAAACCGTTGGGAACAGGAAACGCTCCATTAGCTAATCATCCTGAATTTTATGAAACAGTTTGCCCGCACTGCGGGGGGAAAGCCAGGCGTGAAACAGATGTCAGCGATACATTTCTGGATAGTTCGTGGTACTTCTTGAGATACCTGGCGACGGAGTGGGAGGATGCGCCGTTCCCGATGAATAGGACTATAGATGAAGCCTTGACGATAGATAATAGAAAATCGAAGGTAGGCAAAGAAGATAGAAGTTTGAAAGTAGACGATCTATCCTCTACAATCCATTCTCAACCCCAATCTTCTATCGTCAATCATCAATCGTCCAAGCGTCTTCGCTGGTTACCGATCACCATCTATATTGGCGGAGCGGAGCACTCAGTGCTGCATCTTTTATACGCACGATTCGTCACGATGTTTTTACATGACGGCGGGTATCTGGACTTCGAAGAACCATTCTCCAAATTCTATGCGCATGGTTTGATTATCAAAGACGGCGCGAAGATGAGTAAAAGCAAAGGAAACGTGATTTTGCCAGACCCGCTGATCAGAAAGTTTGGGATTGATACAGTGCGATTGTATTTGAGATTCTTGGGACCTTTCGATCAGGATGGGGATTTCAGAGACAGTGGGATTGAAGGAATGCATAGGTTCGTAAAAAGGCTGTGGACAATGTTTAACCAAATGACCAATGACCAAACCATGTGTCATTCTGATCCGCCAGTTGGCGGAGAAGAATCTCTCAGCTTATCTGAGAATCTGACACAAGGTCAGAGATCCCTCGACTTCGCTCGGGATGACAAGGGAGACACTCGTAATGACAGGAGAATGCGAATGATGCATCAGACGATTAAAGGTGTCACTGAAGATATGGAAAACTTGCATTTCAATACTGCGATCGCGAAATTGATGACGTGGTATAACTTTTTGGCACAACAGAGTGTGTCGCTGGAGGAGGCAAAAGTATATTTGCAGCTCTTGGCGCCGTTTGCTCCGTATATGACCGAGGAATTATGGGAGCGAATCGGTGAGCCGTATTCGATTCATACGTCAGCATGGCCGAAGCTTGATCCGCAATATTTGCAGAACGCAGAAGTCATTGTGGCTGTACAGATAAATGGAAAGATGCGGGACACGATCAGAATTCAGAATTCTGAATTCAGAATTCAGAATATAGTTGAAGAGGCGGCGAGGAAGAGTGAGAGAGTGAAGAAATATTTGGATGGGCAAACAGTAAAGAAAGTGATTTATGTGCCCGGGAAAGCGCTTAATTTCGTTATTGAAAATTGATATCTGGAATTTGACAATGCTTCGGACTATACTACGTGTATCATGAGTTTGGAGGCGATAAGCGAGTTTCTGAAGCGAAATTTGATCGCTTTTGTTATTCTTGGCATAGGGTTAGCATTAGTTATTGTCGGGAGTTGGAGCTGGTTTTCCAGTTCACAATCTGCGACTCCTGTCTCCGCGATTCCTCTTGATGCTGCGACGAGTCCCATTCCTACTCGTGTCATAGCGCCGACAAAGACTGCAGACATAACAGTGGATATTGAAGGCGCGGTAAAAAATCCGGGCGTATATAGTCTGCCCGGAGGAAGCCGTGTGGAAGACGCGGTTACTACAGCAGGCGGTTTCACTTCGACTGCGGACAAAACGAAAATTGCTCAGGCAATTAATCTATCTGCGAAATTAGCGGACAGCATGAAGATCTATATCCCTGCAATCGGAGATACGGTTGTGTTAGGGGCAAGTACGGATACCGGCAGTAACACGACAACAGGTCAAATAAATATCAATACGGCAAACTTGTCCGACTTGGACAATTTGCCCGGAGTCGGTCCCGTGACCGCGCAGAAGATAATTGACAACAGGCCATATTCCTCTGTAGAAGATTTGCAGACGAAAAAGATTGTAAAAGCAAATGTCTATGCAGAGATAAAAGACAAGATTACGGTATACTAATCGTATGCGATTGCATATTATTATTATCTTATGCATAAGTCTTATTTTGCTCGGTGTGCGGTTTTTCTTTTTTTACGCATCGGTTCCTATATACAAAAACGGACAAACTGTATCATTTGCAGGCGTTATACAGAATCAACCGAAGGTAGTGGGAAATTCACAAAAGCTGACAATATCGAGCAGCGGGAATACATTTTTCATCACAACCACACGTGTGCCCGCTTACTGGTATGGTGAAAAACTCACGGTTCATGGGGTGTTACGAATACATGTAACGAACGGTCATCAGTTTATTTCCGTATCGTATCCTGATGTCGCCGTTACTCCACAGCAAGATAGCATCGCAAAATTTTCCGAATATATCAGGGAGAAGGTGAGTGACACGTATGCCGCAAGCTTGGGTACGGACATGAAAGGACTTCTCATCGGCATGGTGTTTGGCGTGCAGCAGAATATGTCACCGAATTTTCTTCAGGCACTGAGGGTCAGCGGCGTGATGCATGTGATTGCGGCAAGCGGCATGAATATCACATTTATTGCGGGAGGATTGTTGCTCTTTTTTCAGAAAATGACAAATCGGAGAATCAGCCTTGCGATGACGTTGTTTGGCATTGTCGGATATGCTGCTCTCGCCGGATTTCAACCGTCTATTGACAGAGCGGCAATCATGGGAAGTTTCGTGTTGCTTGCGGGTATCTTCGGCAGGCAGAGTTTCGGTTTATTGGCGTTGGGCCTTTCCGCGTATGGCATGCTGTTCGTGAATCCTTCATGGTTGTTTGATATCGGATTTCAACTGTCATTTGCCGCAACCGCAGGTCTTTTTTTCATCAAGCCATATATTGACGTGTTGTTTACGAGGGTTATCCATAACGAAAATATTTTGCTTGCCGACCTTTCAACCACGAGCGCCGCGCAAATCGCGACACTGCCCATCCTGGTGGTAAATTTCGGGTACTATAATCCGCTTTCAATTCTGATTAATCTTCTGGTATTGTGGACGGTGCCGTTTATTATGCTGATTGGCGTTCTCTCGGCGATATTGACGTTTGTTTTCGTTCCGGCGGCGCAAGGCATAGTATGGGTGGTCTATCCGCTCTTATGGTATTTCAAAGGCGTCGTGATGTTCGCAGGGACCATCCCGACTGTTTGGCAGACAACGACATTTCCCATAACAATCAGCATCGGATATTATCTCATTCTGATCGGAGTAGTAATGCTGGCGAGGAGAAAGATGAATTTTGGTAATCAGTCGGGATCTTGACTGAAACTGGAATTCAGTATATACTGAATATATGCATATACTGTTTGTGAAGTCATTTAGCAAGGGACAAATAACGATACCGAAGTCAATTCGGGATCAATTTGGAATCGCGGACGAATTCTGGCTAAAATTATCTGTTGAAGGCAGGAGAATCATTGCAGAACCAATCACAGAAGAGAAAAAACTCGATAGAGAGGCGTGGAAGAAAAAATTATTACAAATAAAGGGTACCTGGAACTTAGAGCCTGAGATTCGAAGAATGAGAGAAGAGACGGAGAAAAGATTGCAGAAAAATGCTTTATGAAAAAAGTTCTTCTGGATACATCAGTCATCATTGACTTTCTCAGGAAGCCAGCTAAGGAACATACCCTCTTTTTTTCACTGACAGAACAGAAATATCACCTCGCTATTTCTATCATAACACACACAGAGATTTTCTCAGGCAAAAGTGTCTGGGAGAATAAAAAGCTTCGTTCGGCCGTAGAGGATATATGCGCAGGATTATCCATACTTTCACTAGACAAAACAGTATCAATAGATGCAGGACACATCAGGGCTATGTATGGGACAACTATGCCTGAAAGTATCATCGCTGCCAATGCAATCGCATCTGACCTGCAGCTGGTAACGCTTAACACGAAAGATTTTGAGAAAATAAAAGATTTGTCTCTTTGGAGGTGAGGTGGCGAGGCTGCGCCACCTCAAAGGTGGAAGCTTACGCGCTAAATCACAAGAGAGAGAAATAATAACAGTAGCTTTTCATAGATTGCTTAATTTTATGAGGATTTCTGCGCGGGGGTGAAGGGAAGGGAGAAAGAAATGGTGGTGCCCACATGAACTTGCGACTCTACGTTCAATGTGCCGTTATGTGCTTCTATGATGCCTTTCGCGAAATATAACCCAAGCCCTGATCCGTTTGCTGTCTCAGAATGATGTGCCTGATAGAACTTCTTAAACAAATTATTTTCTTCTTCTTTATTGAGTCCCGATCCCGTATCGCTGACCGAAACTGTCACGTTTTTCCCGTCGAAATTGATATTGACGGTGATCTTTCCGTTTTGCGGAGTGAATTTCAAACTGTTTGCAAGCAGATTGCTGACGACCTGACCAATGTATTGCTTATCGAAGAGAAATGGCGGAATAGTATCGTTTGCTTGCACAGCAATAGTGATGGATTTTTCCATGGCTAATGGCATGTACAGATCCACGCGCTCAGTAATGACTTGTTTGATATCATTTGGCATTTTTTGGATAGAGAATGCCGCCGACTGCAGTTTGGCAGTATCTAAGAGAAGACTGATAGTGTCAAGCATCTTTATTGATTGCGCATTGATGACTTTGAGAAGCTGTACTTTTTTTTCCTGAGGCAGTTTCGTATCCAGGTCAAGAATTAAATTTGCCGCTGCTTTGATGGATGCTACGGGTGATCGCAGCTCATGGACGGTAAATAATTCTGTCTCTCTCCTCTTTTTCTCAGATGATTGCTCATGATCCAATTCAATCGATAAGAGAACAGAGACGGCAGCGAAAAGAATTGCACAAATTGATAGAATGATGAGTAACATGGACAGAATTATGTGTTACGTTTGCGCTGTTTGAGTAGATTGTGATTCTGATGAAAGCGATTTTATTTTACCGATCAAGTCTTTTGGCTCAATTTGGTACTTGAGAATATAGTCGATAGCTCCCAAATCAATTGCCTTCTGCATGAGTTCGGGTTTATTGAAATTGGATAAGAGCGCTATGGGAATATCTTTCGTTTCAGGATCATTCTTCAGTGTCGAAAGGACGTCATTACCCTGAATATCGGGAAGCACCTGGTCAAGAAGAATAAAATCGGGTTTTTCCATTCTTGCCCGCTCAATCCCTGTTTTTCCATCGGGCGCAGTGACGGTTTGGTAGCCTTCTGTCTGCAGAGCCGTTGTGATAACCGTAACCAACGCAGGGTCATCGTCAATCATGAGGACTTTCATATACTTTAACGCTATCAGGTAAACGCAGGAAATGCAAGGGGAAAGGATTGTTATAGTGTTACATTATTGAGGTTATCAGAATGAGGCGAAAAATGGTATAATCCGGCAATGACCACAATGCCTGAAATATTCGCGGGAGTAGCGTTAGGACGATGGAAATCAGTGGAGACAATGGTGGATTTTCTTCCGAAAGAAGAACGTCATCAGATCCATCTTGCATATAATGCCGCAAGAAAAGGACATAAGGGACAGATGAGGTTAAGCGGAGAACCGTATTTTTCCCATGTTGCCAGAGTAGGTCTCGTATTTGCTCACATCGCGTCA
>CAZAIV010000090.1:0-12972 GCA_964485315.1 uncultured Gammaproteobacteria bacterium | reverse complement strand
TTTATTCATAGGTTATTCCTTCTGTGGCAAATTCACGAAATACTGACCTTTAAAGTGCGTAAGTCCTGTTTGGGTAAAATAACTAACTCACCTTACGCAAATACGTTTCTGGTAAGCGATCCGCCAGCTGGCGGAGAGCGCATCCGGAATCGATTCTGGACAGGCCAGAAACATAGTAACTGCGTAACATGAGTTACTAAAAGAAAAGGCATTACAAGTAAGATTGCAAGTGCGTAATAATCGTAAATTAAGATAAAAATGCTTGAAGTTCTGGAAATCCGGCTCACAGTTATTACATTAATGTCAATTCATGAAAAAGCTTAATACTGAGTGGCATTCAGCGAATAAAATGCCTATACATCCCACACCTGAGCAGAGGTTAAAGTGGCATATTGAACATGCCAAATTTTGTAGTTGCCGTCCTCTCACACAAAGCATGTTGGAAAAAATAAAAGAGGAAATGTCTTTTTGCTGTCCGGTGAAAAATCAAAAATTAAAAGTTTTGGATTCAGTTGACAAATATCAGGATTATTAATAATTTGCAGTTTGTGAAACTTAACACATTGTGATATATTGACTTTGTAAGATGAGAGCTCCTGATTTCCAATTATCTGATCAGAACGGTCAGGTACATACACTGCAAGAATATAAAGGAAAATGGCTGATTGTCTATTTTTATCCCAAAGATGATACGCCCGGGTGTACTAAAGAAGCATGTTCTTTTCGGGATCATGTGCGGGAGTTTTCAAATAAAAATATTTCAATCGTAGGAATCTCCAAGGATTCAGTTTCCTCACATAACAAATTTTCTGAAAAATATCATTTGTCATTTCCCTTACTTAGCGATCCTACTGCAGAAGTTATCAAAGCATACGGAGCATGGGGAAAAAAGAAATTTATGGGAAAAGAATATGAAGGAATAATCAGAAATACATATTTGATAAATCCACGCGGGGAAACCGTAAAAACATACGAAAATGTTAATCCTCTCACGCATGTGAAACAAATTCTGAAAGATTTTGAGCGCATATAATTTTTATTGATTTTCAATAAATTTTTTTATTTCTGATTCCATCTGATCAATGTTTTTGATTATCATTATTGCTTCTCTGATCTTCGCGGCATTATCAAACCCCTGAATATAGATTTTACAGTACTTTTTCAGTATAAAAAAATTTTTCTTTGATCCATATTCTGCTTTAAATAGATTGATATGCTGTAAAAATAAAGCCATTTTTTCCCGGGGAGTAATCTTAGATACGTCAATTTGAGTATTAAATAACCAGGGATTAGAGAAAATTGCCGTACCATACATAATTCCGTCCGGTTTGTATTTCTCCGTTTTTTCTTTCCCTTCCTCTATGGTTTGCACATCGCCGTTTCCGATAATTTTGGTTTGCGGAGCAATGGAATTTTTCAATGCTACAATTTTCGGCATATATTCCCAGCGGGCTGGGACTTTCGATAATTCGGAAACTGTCCGCAAATGAATAGTTAACGCATCGATGTTTTGACGCAGTAAAAAGCCAATCCATTCTTCGATTTCTTCATTGTTAAATCCAATTCGCGTCTTGACGCTAACCGGTAATCCATTGCCTCCCTCTTTCGTTGCTTGGATGAGCTCAATTGAGAGTCCTGGATTTTTTATTAATGCAGAACACGCGCCTTCTTCGATTATGGTTCTGTGCGGACAGCCCATATTCAAATCAATACCGTCAAATCCCATTTCTGCGATTAATTGAGCGGATTCATAAAACGTTTTCGGATTGATTCCCCAAATCTGTGCGACAATCGGGCGCTCGTTCTGTTGAAATTTCAATCGCTCAATTACCCGTTCACGGCCATTGGACATCAGACCATCGCAATTCGTGAATTCAGTAAAGAGCACATCCGGCTTCCCCGTCCGGACGATAATCTGTCTGAATACAGAATCAGTTACACCGTCCATCGGAGCGAGGACGGAAAAAGGAACGGGTAGATCTTTCCAGAAGTTTTTCATAGACACTAATTGTACAATCCGTGCAGTACAATGTCCATAATTCATAATTCACGTTACGCAGTTGCTATGTTTCTGGCTCGTCCAGAATCGATTCCGGATGCGTTCTCCGCCAGCCGGCGGATCGCTTACCAGAAACGTATTTGCGTAAGGTGAATTCATAATTCATAATTATATGTGGCGGGGTGCTATAATAGTCGGGCATGAAAAAAATTCTGCTCGTGTTATTATTACTTATTGCTTCCCTTTCTCTCGTTCCGAAAACTTATGCCGTGGAAGATCCTCTCAGTGTTCAGAATAATAAGTTTGGCATACACATTTTATTCAGTTCGGAGTTAGGTGAAGCGGCAAAATTGGTAAATAGCAATGGCGGCGATTGGGGATATGTCACCATTCCTATTCAAACAGGAGATAAAGACATAAACAAATGGCAGGATTTCATGAACCAGTGCCGACAACTGCACGTGATACCGATTATTCGGCTTGCTACAGAAGGAGATTATTTTCACACACAAGATTGGAGAAAGCCGACGTATGACGACATCATTGACTTCGCCAATTTTCTTAACTCGCTGCAATGGCCGGTAAAAAACCATTATGTCATCATTTATAACGAAGTAAATCGGGGAGACGAGTGGGGAGGAAGCGAGGATCCCGCGGATTATGCAAGTCTGCTTGAGTATGCTGTCAAGGAATTTAAATTTGTTGACCCCGACTTCTTCATAATTTCGGCAGGACTTGACAATGCTGCCCCGACGCAGCCGCCTGCATATATGAATGAATATAGTTATATGCAGGAAATGAATCAGGCAGTCCCGGGAATATTCGGTCAAATTGACGGGCTTGCCAGTCACTCTTATCCAAATCCGGGTTTTGTACAGCCTCCGACCATTGTCGGCCGAACGAGTATCGCAAGTTTCAGTTTTGAACAACAGTTTGCGCAACAGCTTAGCGGAAAAAAGCTGCCGATATTTATTACGGAGACGGGCTGGAGCGATGATTCTCTGTCGAGCGGGTTGATAGCGCAATACTACAAGCAGGCTTTTGCAAACGTTTGGGATGATCCGAGCGTTGTTGCGGTTACCCCGTTCTTACTTAGCGCAAATCAGGGACCTTTTATTCAATTCTCCTTTTTGAAAACTGACGGAACGCAAACACCGGAATATCAAATGATACAAAGTTTACCGAAAATAAAAGGACAGCCGATTGTCGAAAGTCCGCAGGTTCTTTCCGCGTCTACTGACAAACGAGAAAAGCCTGTGGTAAAATTCTTTTCTCCTGCGCCCATTACTAACCGATATCAATTACTTGCAAACAATACCAAAGCTGTGCTTAAATGGTTATTTGGATTTCATTAATAGTATGGAATGGGAAAACGCAGAAGATATAAAAAAAGCAGTGCGGGAGATCCTGCAGGTGTTGGATTTACCGTATATCAAAATTGATAGAATCTTTTTCTATCGGACATACGGATCGAAAGCGAAAGCGTACGCCAGAACATGGGGATTTCCGAAAATATTTCAAAGGGCGCTTGAGGTACAGCCTGCGTATGTCATCGAAGTACTGTCTAAATACTACGATAAACTTGACGATGATAAAAAGAAAAAGGTATTGATTCACGAGCTTTTACACATTCCCAAAAATTTTTCAGGAGCTTTAGTCCCCCACCGGACGAGAAGCCAACACACCGGACATAGCGTCAATGCGTTATTCAATGAATACAAGGAAAAAATTTCTAATAACTAATTTCTAATTGACCTAATTAAGTCAGACTGATAATTTCACCTTGGAATTTATCAATATTTAGAAATTAGAATAATTAGAATAATTAGAAATTTATGATAACGCTTATTCACGGCGATAATATTCAATTATCCCGAAATTATTATTTTGAAATAAAACAAAAATATCCTCAAGCGAAGTCTTTAGATGGAGAAAAGCTTTCTATCACTGATTTAACCGAAGCTGTTGAAGGGAACGGTTTGTTTTCAACCGATGAAGTAATTTTTGTCGAGCAGCTATTTTCTAAGAACAAAGCGGGTGCGGATCTTGACGCAATTATTGCCTACCTTAATAAAGATCATGATATCCATATTATTTTATGGGAGGGAAAAGAAATTGATAAAAAGCAAGTGATAAAGATAAAGAAAATGACGATAAAGCTTTTTAGTTTTCCGAAAACGCTCTTTCAGCTCCTTGATGTATTCAGGCCAAATAACGGCAAACAATTAGTGACTCTTTTTCATCAAACTCTGGAAACGGAAGCGCCTGAACTGATTCTTTTTATGCTTACCAAGCATATAAGAATGCTCATTGCATTGCATGATCAAACAGAAGATCCGATTGATGAGATAAAGAGAATACAGCCATGGCAAAAAGATAAACTAAGAAAGCAGCTAAAATTCTTTACGCCTGAAGAATTGAAACACTTGCATTCTAAGTTGTACGAATTTGACCTGGGATATAAAACGGGTGACCTTGCGATGCCATTGGCCTCTTCCCTTGACTTTTTTTTCGTTGGGATTTAACATATTCGTATGTCTCTTTTAAAAAGGACGATGTTTCGCGAGTATGATCTTCGCGGAAGAGAATCGGATGATGAACTAAATGACACCTCGATGTACTACATAGGTCGTGGATTCGGCACATATCTTCTCAAACGAAATATTAGGGAGGCAGTCGTCGGACATGATGCGAGAGGAACATCTGAAAGCTTTCACGCAAGTGTTATAAAAGGTCTTACAGAGTGCGGAGTAAATGTTATTGATATCGGGACAGTTACGACGCCTCTCGGGTATTGGGCACAATATTATTTGAAAGTGAAAGGGCTTGTTACCGTTACCGCGAGTCACAATCCGGTTGGCTGGAACGGAGTAAAACTAGGATCGGATTTCTCTTATACACTTCTTACAGCAGAGCTGCAGGAAGTGTATGACACAATTGCCAATGAAACATTTACAACTGCTGAAAAACTAGGAACAGTGCGAAAAGAGGAAGTCATTGACGCATATATCAAAGATCTTCTTTCGCGAACCAAAATTACAAAAAAATTTAAGATACTTGTAAATACCGGTAACGGAACTGCCGGTCCCAGTTATGTGAAAGCGTTAAGAGAAGCCGGGCAGGAAGTGGTTGAACATTTTACCAATGTTGATTCCGCGTATCCGAATTACACGCCAAATCCCGACGGAACGGCGATGATGGAAGATACGGGTAAACAGACAGTAGCGAACAGATGCGACTTCGGATTCGCGTTCGATGGCGATGGAGATAGATTAGGACTCGTTGACGAGAAAGGCAATATCGTGTGGCCGGACAGATACATTATTCTTCTCTCAAGACTCGTCCTATCGAAACATCCGGGCGCGAAAATTGTTTTTGATGTCAAGGTTTCGGAGGCGCTTCCCGAAGATATTAAAGCCCACGGAGGCATTCCGATCATGTGGAAGACAGGACATTCATATATTAAAGCGAAACTTGCGGAAGAAAAAGCGGCAATGGCGGGTGAAATGAGCGGGCATATTTTCTTCGTCGATGACTTTTACGGATTCGATGACGCACTTTTCGCATCTCTCAAAATGCTCGAATTTCTTTCGACGGAAAATAAACCGTTATCTGAAATTGTCGCAAGTACGCCGTACTATGTTTCTACGCCGACAATTCAGGTCAAAACAACCGATGAAGATAAATATAAAGTAGTTGAAGCATTAACAAAGCAGTTTAAAGATGAAAAATATCGCGTTGTGGATATTAACGGCGCTCGAGTCTATGTAGATAATGGGTGGGGTCTTGTTCGCGCATCTTCGAACACTCCTACTTTAGTACTTCGGTTTGAAGCAAAAAATCAGGACGATCTAGACAAAATTAAAACGTTATTTAAACATAAATTAGATCAATTCCCTATTGTCAGCAAAGACTGGGATTCAACAGGTCACTAATTTTTATGATTGATTTGAAAAATTTAGATTCGATTGACAAATCCTCTTTCTCTACGGATTCGTATGTCAAAAAAATTGACAAGCCATGGGGATATGAACTGCATTGGGTTCCCGCAGATAAACCATATATGGGAAAAGTATTGCACATCAAAGCAAATTGCCGATTGTCTTTGCAGGTACATGACCAAAAACAGGAAAGTTGGTTTCTCCTTGATGGACGCGCAAAAGTCACCTGGGAAAATAATAATGGAGAATTGGTTGAGACAGAGTTACAATCAGAAGTCGGATATACATGTTCGTTCGGACAGAAACACCGGCTTGTCGGAATTACAGATTGTGATATTATCGAAGTATCAACGCCTGAGATAGGAACGACGCTAAGACTGGAAGATGACTATAAACGACCGGACGAGACACCGGAACAGAGAGCGAAAGAAAGAAACGGCAAAGCTTGATTTAAGACCTAAGATTTGCGATTTAAGATTCTAATATGCAGGATTTAACGAACCTTGAAGCGATTAAAAAAATTGATCCGCAAAATACACTCGGATCGACAGATTTATTGATTGAACAGTTAAAAATCGCGTGGTCACAAGTCTATATGCTGCCAATGCAGAAAATGACAGGCATTCAGACGATAGTCTTTTGCGGAATGGGCGCATCAATTTATGGAGCGCTTGTCGTGAAAGCATTAACCGGGCAGAATTTTAAATATCCCTCAGAAGTTATTACGGATTACCATCTTCCCTCTTTTGTTAACGAACAAACGCTGGTGGTATTAACGAGTTACTCGGGAACAACAGAAGAAGTATTGTCGTGCGCAAAAGAAGCAATAGAAAGAAACGCGAAAATACTCATTCTTACCAAGGGAGGACAACTTGCGCAATTTGCGAAAGAGAATACGATTCCCGCATATATTTTTGACGGTGCGCTTAACTTATCCAGCGCTCCCCGACTTGGCGCAGGATATACTATTCTTGGACTTATCGGATTGCTGAATAAAAGCGGAATTGTGCATATTCCTGAGGGAGCAATTGAAACGTCGATTACAAAATTAGAGTCAAGATCTGAACTTATCAAGCAGCAAGCCATGACAGACGCGAAAAAACTGAATGGAAAACTCCCGATTGTCATAGCGGCAGAACACTTGTCCGGAAACGCCCAGATATTACGAAATCAGTTCAATGAGACGAGCAAAACGTTCTCTGCCTTTTACCTGGTACCCGATTTAAACCATCATTTGATGGAAGGCTTGCAATTTCCTAACCCCTCGAATCTGCGCTTTATCGTGCTGAATTCCTGCCATTATTCGGAGAAGATTCAGAAACGCATGCTGCTGACGTTGGATGTTATCAAAAAAAATCATCAGATCGTTCAGGAGTACCTTCCGACTGCAAATTCTATATACGGTGATTTTCTTGAGATTTTACTATACGGGGGATATCTCACGCTCTATTTAGGTCTTTTCTATGACCAAAATCCTGCAATCAATCCCTGGGTGGATTACTTTAAAGAGCAACTGAAACGGTAGATTCTGGTATCTTGCATCTAGATACTCTATACTAAACTCTAGATACGTTTATGGATCTGACTTGGAAAGATAAATTAAGTTTTTTTATCACAGAATTTCGTAGAAGACTTCCCTTTTCAGAACAAACGACGAAGCAAAACTATCTTATAGGTGGCATTGTGTGCGGAGTCGTGTGTATTTTGGCGGTGATTGTTGTTCTTTTCGTGAAAGCGCCGACACTTATTTCGTCTTTATCATCAAAATCAGCGCCGCTATCCTCAGGCGCTTCCGCACATTCTCCAAATACAAGCGCGTCAGAAACTTCCGGATCTCAAACGAAAACCGTACCAGATAATGGAGCGCATACTTCTTATGGCCAGCCGCTAACAGCAGTTCAAAATAATACACAAGGAAATAAAAACGGAAACGGCACACCATCTTCATCACAAACATCGTCAAATACTGCAAATTATCCTCCGGGCACAGTTGTCGGGCAAAGTCAAATTGTTCTCCAATCAGGACCTACTCCGACGTCTAATCCGCAGAAAGCGGTAATTGGCACAGCTAACTTGCCTACAGTTGAACCTTACCCCTCTATACAGTCCGGTACGGGAACTCCACAGCCGAACGTCACTCAAGGTATACAGCCGACCGGTATCACGTGGCAAGCGTATTTTAATAATCGCGATTTATACTCAATTGAGTATCCCGTTGGTTGGCAAGCTATAAAGACGATTTATAATAATCACGAAGGAGTAGCGTTGTATCCTCCTAATCCTGACCCGAACGTCGGTTTACAGGAAATAGGTTTTGGTATTTCGCAATTTAGTTATGGCATGCCTGGTGTGACAACCGACAACGCTTCTTCTGTTACAGACATTATGGTAGATGGGTATCCGGGGAAATTATATACGCAAGGCTCTTTTCAATCAAATACAATCGCTGCAGTTTTCAAATATGGAAACAATTATTTCGGAATCGGAGGAACGACAAATAATAGCCTGATGACTTATGTGTTTGATTATATGTTATCATCGTTAATTTTGTACGGCGGAAGTTATTGATTGGTGCTTAATTAGCGGGTAACGGTAATTGGTGTAAGAGGATCAACTTCACTAGTTGCCGATACTGTTACTCTATTGTCAGTTGCTGATTTAACAATAGTATAGCCTGTGTTATATGAACCGGTGCAATTTGGTATAGCCGCAAGTAATGGATCCGCAGGCAACTGAGCGATATACGTCGTTACCAAATCCGAACAAATATCCGCCTGACCTGATCCATTTCCTATAGTTTCCGCTGTTGTTGTAATATTTGCTGGAACTGCTCCTTTATTATCTGCAGCATATTGATCAACAGCATTCAGTATGGCATTTACATCTGATCTTCTTTTTGTATCGTTCGCCTGCTTGAACTGCTTCGCAGGATTTATTGCAACCAAAACTATACCCATGAGGACTGCTAAAATGCCTATAACGATGAGGAGTTCAATAAGTGTAAATCCTTTTTCTATCTTATTAATTTTTGTTAGTTTGGCAGAAATCATGTTTTTAATTTGACTATGTATTTAGTATTACGAAAGACTTGTCCATTTGTCAACTGATACAAAATATATCAATATTTTCAGCTCTTACGGTAATGTAATGAATACATCAGATGATAGCTGATTGCCTTCTTGTATATCCACCGTGGCAATAACTTTGTGTAATTCATCAACAATACGCTGTCGTGTTCCGGCGGGAACGTTGCCCGAAAACAAAACGGAATTAGCATTATTGCTTGTCGTTGCACGTATATCTTGAATTGATTTTATACCGAATTTTGTTAACTCATCTTTAATGCTTGCAGCAATAGAGGCACTTGTTGCAGAATACTCCAGACTGACTTTCATATTTTGTTCGGTAACGGTTGCGGAAAATGCGCTTGGTGAACCGGTAGGAAGCGCAATGATTGTTTGAGGGGCAGGAGTCGTTTGTGTTTGTGCTATCGTCTGCTGATGCAGCTTGGTCTGAAATTGTGCCGTCTCGCGTGCGTTTTCAGCATTCATCTGTATAAAGAGATACATAAAAATGCCTAAAAGCGGTAAAAAGCTTGCTGCGAGGGTATAGATTCTCTTTTTCGTTTTTTTTCGTATAGGAGCCGATGTCGAAAGAGTATCCGTGTCAACTTGATCATTCTTTTTCTTCAGAACAGGCTCCTCATCTTTATGAGTGATTGGTTCTACTTCCTGCACCACAGGCATGCCCCAGGGTTTAATATTTCCCAGTTTCTCCAAAATAACATGAGCGACATCTTTCGGCATGCCGTATTGTAAGTTTACTGACTTTCCAAGAAGAAAAAGAGGGACAACATCTTCAATTCTGCTGTGATTTTTATTGAAAGCATATTCGAATTGTCTGAAATAGTCGTAGTTTGTCGCAACAAGTAATTCCTTTCTCTCCAGTCGGTACGCCTTGCTTAAAACACTATCAAACGGCACCGCATCGATAAATCCTTGAGCGTCTTCTTCGGGCGAGGAATTATTTCGCGACAAAGCAGGAAGTTCTTTACAAAAAAGCAAGTCATCGGAAAGAATCATCAGTATATTTGAACTTGGGAGTTTATTGGTCTCAATAAACTCATGAATTTGCCGGATAAAATTTTCATGAGAAAGAATATCCAGATGTTGCATCGTATCATCAGTAAACGTATATCTGAGAGTATTTGACATACCGATAGCATAAAAATCAAAGAATGTTTTGGTAAGATATAAAACTGCATTGGATCGAGCGATAGTCATATTAGATTTCCTTCCACGTCAGCACGGAGATTGTATTATTCGTTGTCTCTGCAGTGATCTGAACGGTATGAACGAAGTCGCCGATTGATCCTACGGATGTAATCGTGTATGTTGTCCCGCTCATGGTTACTTGAATGACTGCAGTACCTCCGTCAAGTGTCATTGTCTCTCCAGTATAGCCTGAATTTCGTAATAAACGCAATAATGCGTTCTCGGCGCCGCTTTCAGCAATCGTGCGCGAGAAGTTTGCCTGGTCAATTTTCGTAACGCTTTTCGCGTTAACAACGATGACGATAATTGCAGCTGTTGTCAAAGTTACAGAAATAATAATAAAGAGAAGCAACGTAACTAAAGCTTGTCCGGATTGCCTCAATAACTGCATGTGCGTGTTATACATGTTTCTCATACTTCATAATACTTTGTCATCTCAGACTTACAGTTGTCTGAAATGTCTGTCTCTTATATCCTGAAACCTGTTGTGTTGTACTGTTTACCTGATAAGTGATTTGCACTGTGCTTTTTCCACCTGGATTTCCAATCCGGAGAAAACTGACGTTTGTTACAGTAGTCCCGGTACTATTGAGATTATTTGTCCCCTGATCGTTAGTGATCGTAAAGTTATCGTTAAGATCTGTTGAATACGTATAAGTTGTACCGTCGATGCTGATTTGCAGTGCGCCGGTTGGTTGTCCAAAATTAGCCGGAATACTCACCGATTGCGCTCGTTTCAGATCATAACTTAGCCGAGATAACATATATTGTCCGTCTTGCTGTACGCTCGATGTCGATTTTGATTCGAGCTGCACATCCAGAGAAGAAGTAAAAATCTGTGTAAGCACAGTCATGAGAATGGCGAATATTGCCATATACATTAACATCTCGACAATTGTCATTCCTTTTTGTATATGTTCTTTTCTCATAGTGATGTCAAGGTGAATAATTGGTTGACATGTCATAGAGAACTGCTGTTTGATTAATGTTTGTTGATGTAAAAAGGAATCTATACCGGAAACATTCTCCGGGGTTTTGATATGTTGACCCATACATGCCGACTGGCACGGCCGCATTGATACTTGTCCCTGTTGGAGTAAAATAAGACGAAGGGTCGCCATTTGGACCAACATACGTATATGTCGCATCCGTACAACTTCCATTTACAGGTTGTGTGACTGCGACCTGCGATTGAATAATCGTGTTGACAGGTTGAGAAATTGTGGCGTATATATTATTAAATGTCGCAGAAGAACCTGCATCAAACGGAGCCGATTCATACGTTCCGGAATTCGCGTATGCTCCTCCGTCTCCGCCTTTTATAATTTTAAACTGGTCTTTCGCCTCACCCGTAATGATATATGAATACGCATCTCCGTTTGCCTGTAAAACCGACGCAACACCGCTCACGCCTGCGCTAACACTCATGCCGCCGCAGAGAACAGGATTTGATTCATTAGAAATATCTATAACTTGGTATTGTTGTGTTCCGCCATTGCCTGTAATAATTGCCCGATTTCCCGTCGGAACAACCATACCGTTCGGATCAGTTGCTCCCGTGTTGAATGCGCTCACAATGGAATAAAAGTTTGGCAACCATCCCCATAACCATTGGGGAGGATCGGGATGGGACGTATCAACAATAAAGAATCCTTTCGAAAAATATCCCGTGCCGCTGTTAAATGCAACATAAGCACGAGCGCCATTCGTGTTTACCGCTAACCCCTGAGCTGCCTGTTTCCAAGAAAGATTTGACACGCCGACCACTGCCAATGAAGCGCCGTTGTTGCCGATGTGAAATTTTTGTAAGCCGAATATTGTGTTTGCGGTGCCGACAAACGCATAACCGTTGCTGACAACAACTTGCTTTGCCAGTGAAGAGCTGCACCAGGAGCCGAAGATTGCACAGGGATACATTTCAACAGAAGTAAGAGGTGTCGAATGATCTCCTATTCTATTTGTAATGTCGTATGTATACAGAGATTTTCCGCTCGTCACATAAGCGACGTTGTCAGTAACATAAATACCGTTTGCAGGTAAGCCCGACGGTATGTCAATCCATCCGACTTTCGCATACGGTGTTTTTGTAATATCCAGAATAACGACCTGTGAAGAGCTGCCATCCGTTGCCAGATAGACATAATCATTATCACTAAAAATTGCATTTGTTTTGTATGTGCTGGTGTATGTTCCAAGAATACTTGCAGATGCCGATGCTGGAGGGATTGGTTGTGTAATACCGATATTTACAAATGAGACTCCGTTTGTGCCGTCTCCTGTTCCTATGTATGCAGCTCCCGGCAGAGCAGTTATAGTATTTCCAATCTTTGGCAATGTTAAAACATTAATAAGAGAGTCCTGCGGTTTACACCAGTCGGCGCTGCCTCCTCCTGCTAAAACGACTTCCCCGCCGCTCGTATTTGTCACGGATGTTCCTGTCAGTGTTCCTTTATTGAAATCCGCTACGGTTGTGTCCGTATGCGAGAAGTTACCTATATATCGCGTGAGATACATAACCGACTGAATAGAAGAAGGGAAAGGAGTTGTCCATGAGACTGATGTTGTAATTGACTTGGTTGAGGGGTCAAGTGTTCCTCCCGACTGAACAATTGTTCCGGTTGTGTCGCGATATACGTCTCCGATAATTATTTTTTGCATGTAGCCGTTCTCAGTCTGACCTCCGGGGCTTAGCGTCCAGACGGATCCGGAAATGACAGGATGAAATGTTCCGTCGGTTGCAATTGCCGTCCAACTCCCC
>CAZAIV010000089.1:0-10228 GCA_964485315.1 uncultured Gammaproteobacteria bacterium | reverse complement strand
AATTGCAAACTCAAGGAAGAGGGGTATAGCTTAATGGTTGCTGATAGGTTATGGCAGTTGAACCGTATTGTTCAATCAGCACTGCTTGCGCGCCATAGTTTTTCATATTATTTATCCACCAGGAGTCAATCGAGAGCGCCGTCGGATTTGTCCCATCATAAGTACAGTTTACATTGCCTACCCCGCACCCTGCTTCTCCCACAAACCATGGTTTCGTAAAGTTAACAGCTGTTTGGTATCAGGCAAGATTTGCAGCGCTGCTGGGGTTATCATCATACATATGTTCATCATACACGTCAGTATATTGATAGAAAGGTAAAAGGTATGCTTGGCTTAAGAAAGGATTATTTGTAGGATTAGTCGTCAGGAGAGAGCCTCCTGCATCGGATACGGTAAAGAGCATCTGCGGCGCAGCTGCCTTAGCAGTTGTATACATATCCTTCATCCACGGGTAGGAAATGTTAACATGGACACATGTTGTGTCAGGTACTCCGCTGCTTGTCATGCATCCATGTCCATTTGAGCCGCCTGTGCATTGATTATTCCCTAACGTCAGACATTGCTGATAGGCTGAACCGGGTGTCAAGTCCCATGCTGGTTCTGTAAAGTTCCAGATACCCACATTTGTACCAATATTAAAATATTGGTCAAGTTGGTAGTATGCTTCATCCTGTAAATCAACTATGTTCACCGCTGCCATATCAGTTGGATTAGCTGCAATGTGGGTCATGAGCTGACTTAACGCAATCAAATAGTTTGCTCTCATCTGCGCATGATTACCATCAAGCGCTTCCGGATGAAATTGGTTACCCAGACCAGTTGCTTCACCTTGTTCATATAAGAAAAGCACCAAATCAGTTTTCATATGATTAGCCGCTACTGCGCTTAGCATATCATCCAGATTTGCCAAGGACTGAGGATCATATCCACCAAATCCTGTTGTCGCGTTCCACTTTGACTGATCGAATAGCTGGTCAATACTGACAACAATTCTGGTAAATGTACCAAGATTATGAGATTGCATATAATTCATATCATAAGCAATGAGGTTTTTAGCTGTAATGGGACATATATTGTTAGCAAAATCCGGACATGAATGTTGTATCGTATTGTAACAGAAAGCTGTTAAATAAGACCATTGCGAAGGATTGTTACATCCGGTAAATGTATAACTGGGAAGGGTATATTTAATGTCAGCATAATTGACATTCAAAGATGTACCAGCTGCATAAGAAGAATTGGTCTGTTTTTTCTGAACCAGAATGGTTGTAAGAGGAATGACAAGAAAAATAAGAAAAAGTATACCAAGCGTCAGATAATCCTTCGAATGATACGGCGGGTTAATGATTGCTCTAAAACTATTGAATACGTTTTGCATGGTATAAGTAAAAGTATACTTCACAAGCGAAACATCATCAATCCGTCCGTTCTTATTTCTTATATAACTTTAGGAATGTAGCTTTATTCATATTTGCTTGCTTCAGAATTGCTTGGAGAGCGCCTAATGGAATAGGTTTATTATGTATAGCGATTGTAATTTTTCGGCCGTCAGCATGTACCAATCTGGCATGAGATCCAGCTTGACGGGAAATAGTGAATCCTTGTTTGAGAAAAAATTTCAGCAAAAGTGTGGATTTTACTTGAGGAAAGTTACTCATGAAATCGCAAGATTCGTCTTTTTGGGAAGTAATGCTTCGATTTTCGTGATAAATGATTGTCCACTTTCTACAGGAATTTCTTCACCTTCGTCAGAGAGTGATTCGATATGAAACTGAACGAGAGACGTAATATCTTTTTGAACTTGCTCAAGTGTATCAGCATCCGTTGCGATACCCAAGGTTGGCACGAAAGCGCTATAGCAATCTTTTTTTGTGCCAAGACGTTTCTCTTTTTCAATGACTACTGTATAGTTCGCGATATTTTTTTTCATGATAGTTCTATTTTACTGTCATAAACCTTGATCTTCAAGCCATTTCACTGCCTCTTCTCCTGTCCGAAGGATTGGAGACCCAAGACCCTTTTTCCTATTCTCTCTTGCTTTCTTCATAACAGCAATGAGGTGGTCATTTGGCTCTTCGGTAGTAAAGTTTATACGTTTTGTTCGAATGAGATCCTTAAGAAATGCTTTTATGGCGGCGCTTAAACTTAATCCAAGTTCATCAACCACCTTTTGTGCTTCTCGTTTTGTTTCCAATTCAATTTTAATATTAACAACAGCTGTACTCATATATACGGAGTATACACCTATGAGGATCTCTTTGTCAATATCCTAGCGCTTTTTTCCACGTCATTGCGAGGGGATGTTAATGACCGAAGCAATCTACTTTTGGGCAAACTCCTAACTAGATTGCCACGGACTCTTTGAGTCCTCGCAATGACGTAAATCCGCTACTCTCCTTGCAATGACGTAATATTTACGGACTCCCCGTCACGGGCCCAAATCTTACACTCGCACCTCCATTGTATAGTAATTGAATTTGTAACGGGGTAATTATATTGAGATTTGGAGCTTGCTGCCCAACGCTTTAGAAACTTTTTCTAAGAAAGCCACAGAAGGATTTGAGTTACCTCCTTCCAATCTGGCTATAGCAGATTGTTTCGTCCCCATTTTTGCAGCCAGTTGTTTCTGCGTCAAACCTTTTTCCAGCCGTTTTTTAATCACCTGTGTAATAATACTATATTCAACCTCTAAAGCATCGTAGGCTTTTTTAGCCTCCGGATCTTGTAATAATTCTTTTTTGAAATCTTCCCAATCTCTCATATCATATATATATCATATATGTTATCTATTTGTCAAGCTTTTTAATTTAGTCATCGCGATTCTTAACTCTTTTGCTGGAGTTTTCTGCGTCTTTTTAATACATCCATGCAGCAATACAGCGTTATTGTCGTAAAATGTATAAAAGATTCGGACTTCCTGTTGTCCCCGAATCCTCAGTTCAAACAAGCCTCCTCCCAAGGATTTACTGTATGGCATGCGCAAATGGTTGGAGAATTGTTCAAGTAAATCAGTCGTTTTAACAACTTTCATTCTTGTTGGAGTTTGTAAGTTTTTAATAAAATCTTCCAAATTTTGGTCAAAATTCTTTACTTGCATAATTCGTAAATCCTAAATCACCCCGTTAAGGTGCCCCCGTCACCGGAGCAAATCTCACCGCTGCTCCGCCGTTATAGAGTAATTGAATCTGCATCGGCGTCAGCGCATAGTTATAGATACGAGTGTCGTCGGTCTGGCCTTTGTAATACTGACTTGAGATAGCTCCTCCGATTTGAACTAAAGCCGAGGTTTGATTTAATGTTCCGGTTTTAGTAGAAGAACACACCAATTTGCCATTGATATAAAACTTTAAATCTGTATTGCCTCCGTTTAGATTATATGTAGACACCAGATGCTGCCAAGAGTTAGCGGTTAACGTCTGAGAAGGTATGCAGGTTTGCGTACTGGAATTAATTGTCCCTTGAAAAAAGGGATGCCCTGATGTATCAATATAAATCCCGGGTTCGCTTGCATACCTAACAATAACAGGAAATGTGGAAACAGATAACATGCTGCTGTCCGGGTATACCCATGTCGAAAGCGTACCGCTGGTTGCAGGAGTAAGGCTTGCTGTCGTGACAACGTTATCGTGCGCTCCGTCGAAATACAGACTTGAATTGAATTTTCCGCTGGCTCCGGTTTTCCACGCGCTGGCAGTGGACCCGGTACATGTGCCAAGTACGTCAGTTCCGCTTCCGCCGACTGTGATCGTACCGAAATTTCCATTACCTGAAGAATCATTTACAGTCGTTCCCTGGCACTCGTCAAATTTCCACCACCCGACAGGCGCGCCGCGGTTGTAATCCCACGCCACCTGCGCCGGAGTCCGGGCGTAGTTAAAAATCCTGATCTGATCGATTTTGCCGGTAAAATATGTCCCATTCCCCTTTCCAATGGTCAGTGGATTCGTAGAGTTGATTCCTGTCGTTGTCGTAACTTCAATAAATTGCCAACTATTGGCAGAAATTGTTGAAGCAACTTGACCGTTGACGTATACCGTAGGCGAGACAAAACCCGTAGCGCTGAGCGTCCCTGAGGATATACTGATATAATGCGTGCCGCTGTCCAAATCGATTATACCGCCAGTGGTACTAGTCGGGTAGACCCAAAATCCTACAGTTTTAATTCCGGAAATTGTATTCGTAACTGAGACATAGTCACTCGTTCCGTTGAAGTTACCGGCCCAGCCGTTTAGACCCGGACCGCTGCTGTGTCCCGACGTATAATGCTTCGGACCTGTCCCGTTCCATGTCCCGTCATTTCCATTCCCTGACGTGTCATGCACCGTGCCTCCCTGTCCTTCTTCAAAATTCCACTCCCCGACAGGCGCGGCGCAACTCGTCGTATCTCCCGGTACGCAATATTGAGCAGAAGCGGAATTACTGGCTAAGTGCTGGCTTGATTGATCAGTGGACAAAGAACCGAAAACCATCCCCGAATTTCTATTGTAATCCATCTGAACTTCAGAAGAAGTGAGGGCGTAGGGATAAATCTTCACATCATCCAGTATGCCGTTTAATACATTGATTCCTCCGCCGTTTTCTGAACCAATTTCTAAATTAGCAGAAGAGTTTTTTATAGAGCTTGGAATAGAGATGGTATTTTGGTTATTTTGCACACTATTAACATAAAGCGTGAGAGAATTGCCGGCAGAATATACACCGACCAGCTGATACCAAGCGCCGGTACTTAAAATCGTGCTCGAAGAAGTGGTGGTTAGGACAGTTCCATCAGAGGAAACTTCCAAAGTTGGGTGGCCGGAAGCATCTGTAAATAACCGATATCCATATTGTCCGGAAGCCCCTCGTTTGGCCACCAGATCATGAACAGCATTATTCGTGGTTAAATTAACCCAGGCAGAAATGGTCAAATCTGAAGTAATTTGAGCAGCAGCCGGGTTGCCAACTGTGATATAAGCATTAGATCCTCCAAAATTTAATGCTTTAGCATATTTACCGGAATTGGTCCATGCAGGTTTCGTCGTGCCAGATAATGTTCCATTCAACGCGCTCCCACCATTCCCACTATTATTCGCTGTTGTTCCGTATCCTTCATCAAATTTCCAATACCCGACAGCTCCGGGATCAACGCTGACCGTCGATGCTCCACCATTCATATCCTGGATTATTTGTTTAGGAGACCTGGCGTAGTTGTAAATACGCGTCTCGTCCAGTTGGCCGGGAAAATAAAATGTACTATTTCTCGACCCCAAACTTAATGGCTCGTTTGAAACTGTGCTGCCAGTAAGGTTATCTTCAACGCTAGGATTAAACGCCTGGCTTATACCATCCACATAAATTTTAGTACCGGCAACTTTTCCACTTCCGTCAGTCGTGACTGTCACATAATGCCATCGCCCGTCATTAAACCCGCCGTTGGCGGTCTCAATGTAGATTTGGTTAGTTCCAAGAACAGATACTAACTCAAAAACGAAATAACCTCCTGAGTCTATCTGTAAGTCATACCCTGTATAATTGCCAAGGGGAAGTAGCTTATCCACCAGCATAGCGTAACTCACGTTGGTGTTGGTCTTATACCAAGTAGAAATTGTGAAAGCGTTTGTTCGATCAAAAGTCAAGCTGCTTATATTGCCTATATATACATAATTCGAACTGCCGTCGAAATTTCCTCCCCAACCATATTTACCTTGTTTCCATTGTTCACCGAGAGTTCCCTCCCAGCTGCCGTTATTACCATTGCCTGATTTATCATTCACACTACTTCCCGATCCTTCTTCGAAATTATAATACGCCACAGGTCCGGGGGCGTAATTATACAAATTCTGCACGTCCGCGGGAGAGAGGGCTCTGTTATAAATGCGGACTTCATCAAGTGATCCTGAATATACAAAAGTACCTGTCCTGCCGCCTATATAGAGAGATGTGCCGGAACCGTATGACGGCGTTCCCGCACTGTCATTTGAACCGGTATTGTCAACTCCGTCCACATAAACTTTTCCTGCGCCTACGGCGAATTTTGAAACAACGAACACCACATGATGCCAGTTCCCGTCATTCCAACTTGAAGCAGCCCATGTGCTCTGCGCGCTTCCGTATCCGCCGACATTTATTATCGGCTTGCCGCCGAAAAGCTGTACGGAATAACCGCTGTTGCCGTTTTTCTCAAAAATCACCTGATTTACTGAGCTTGTATATTTGATCCAAAACGCAATTGAAAAAGCTGAAGAAATATCCAGACTTGAACTGTCAGGAATACTTACATAATTATCAATCCCATCAAACTGCCCGGCGGAGCCGAATTTGGAGGGACTGCCGGGATAGGCTTTCGAATTAGTCGGGCCTTGCGCCTGGCCGTTATTTCCATTTCCACTACTGTCTTTCACTTCACCCAGCGTGCCGCTCCAGGTCGCTTCATCCATCTTCCAGTAGCCCACTAATCCTTGATTGAGAGCTGAGAATTGATTATTTATTCCAACACCCATAACCGCTGCTGCACCCTTTGCATTTCCCCGGCCGTTAAAATCCGCTAACACTTGTGATTGTGTACGTGCATAATTGAAAAGCTTGGTATCATCCAGAAAGCCGTTCAGAACACCTGTCTGCATGCTTCCAAGTGTGATAGCACCCGCAGCAACCGGACTGTTGGTTGTAATCTCTATATGATTCCAACTATTTGCAGTAAGTTGTCTATTTACAGTCCCATTCACATATATCGTGGGACTTGTAAATCCATCGGTCTGCACAGTTCCATTGGTCGCTTTGACATCCACTCCTGTTGCTAATTGAATAAATGAGGCGGTACTCGTAGCTGGTTTGGCCCAGAAGGAGAGAGTCTGGACATTATTAATCGTGTTACTCACCGACACATTCGACGTTCCCCCATTGAAATACAAACACTTGCCGCTTAAACATTGGTCTTCTGTTTGCCAGGTAGGCAGTGTGGTACCGCTCAATGTGCCATTATTCCCAAATTTTGCACTGTCATTGACAGTAGTGCCGTATCCTTCATCCATTTTCCAGTATGCTACAGGTGCTGAAGCATCAGTGGTAAAGTTTGGTCCGGCAGATACACCGGTATCTGAAAAATTAATCCACCCCATGTCTTCTGAAAATGCGTATCCGCTAAAAACACCGCTTCCCAAATTAACCTTTACATTACTGTTATAGTTTCCAAAGTCTATATACGCTCCGGTATTGAGTGCTCTTGCTTTTCCGCTAAGTTTACCGGTTGATACATCAAAGGTCACCGGCCCCGCCGGATTATCCGTTGTGCCAAACGCCACCCAGCCGATATTATCTTCCCAGGCATAGCCGCTGAATGTCTTCGTTGCAATGTTCATCGTAACATTACTTGTATAATTCGTTGTTCCAAGTGTGGTTCCGGTATTGAGCACGAGTGCCGTTCCGCCGACGATTCCGGTTGTCGTATTCATCTGTACCGGACCTGCCGGATTATCCGTTGTGCCAAAGGCTACCCAACCATTATCTTCTTCAAAAGCATAGCCGCTGAAGACTCCAGTAGAGGTATTAATCGTTACATTCGAGTTATAGTTAGTAAAATCCAGATAGGCTCCGGTATTGAGTACCTTTGCTTTTCCGGTTACTACACCTGTCGTCATATTCATCTGTACCGGACCTGCCGGATTATCCGTTGTGCCAAAGGCTACCCAGCCAACGTTTGCTTCCCAAAAGTATCCGCTGAATACTCCGGTTGCTGTATTAACCGTAAGACTCTTATCGCTTGAAAAATGTTCATACGTGCCGGATGCATTCATAGTTGCGGCACTACCAGTGACGGGAAAAGTTGCAGCATACGTAGAAGAAGCAGAAAAGCTAGCAACGAAAAAAGAGAAAAAAAGTGTCATCAGCAGTAAAAATTTATTTTTCATATTAATATGTATGTGCAGTATTATCATACTACATATTCAAGCATGGCATGTGGTATGCACTTTTATAGTAAAGAAATCTTCGCTATTTTTACAAAATAGGAATCTGTCCGAAAGAATAATATTTCAGCTAAATTTAAACTAATTAGCATGATAATATATTCATTACATGGTAAGCTTAATCTATAAATAGAGGGGCCGGAGTTTTAACAGTGAACACGCTTTGCGTTAGCTGTCGAAAGAGTGCCAAAGATCAAAGGCGATTTGTTCACCCCGTTTTTGGGGTAGAAAATATAGAAACAAATCCATACGCCAATAACAATTACTGGTCTTCGACTACGAACAGTAACAATACGACGAACGCGTGGAACGTGAATCAGAACAATGGCAACACGAACAACAATACCAAGACGAATAGCAACAATGTTCGCTGCGTTCGTTAGGACTTTGATGAAATAAATGCTATGTATTATCAAAACTTGCCCCTCTATTTGAAACTCATACACCTGTTAAAAACAGAATATCCAATCGTTCATCGGTTACCAAAAGAATATAAATTTTCACTAGGCCAGGATATTATAAATAGAACATGGGAATTGGTTGATCTTTTTATTCTTGCGCAAACTACCAATCAATCAGACCGGGAAATGTGTAAGATCCAAATAATCAAACGACTGAACCAACAATTTGATTGCTTGAGGCTGCGGATACGATTTCTCTCGGAACTAAAAGTTATCTCACTTGGACAAAGTGTCCAGCTCTCAAAAGCGTTGGTTGAAATAGGAAAAATGATTGGGAGTTGGGTGAAAAATGCCTGATATCCGCCTAACTCGGGGTTAACTTGTCTTGTGCTATAATATGGTAAGAAATTAATCTATGAATCATCTCTCTTGGTATACCAATAAAAGTAATTTTACTTCTCCTGATACAATCCATCAGGTGTTAGCTTTTGGTAATCTTGCTGATATAAAATCATTAAAAAAAACACTAGGCGAGAAAAAACTAAAGGATCTTTTTCTTCAGTATCCCAAAAAGGTATATACGTCTCCAACACTTAATTTTATTAAGCGCTTTATTTTACACATTACTACTTCCACTTCCATTGATGACCATAAGTATCTCAAATTTACACCTCGACATACTTGATAAGGAAAGACAAGAGTTGTTAACAAATCTTTTACCTTTTACTCAAAAGTATGTATTAGGCGGGGGAACAGCATTAGCCTTACAACTCAATCATCGAAAATCATTTGATTTTGATTTTTTTAGTTCAGAGTCTCTCCCCACAAATTTACTTGAAAAATTGTCAGAGAAAATAACCATTGGAACAATCTCTGTTGATACGAGTTCGGAATTGACTTTTTTTACCCCTAATAACGAGATTAAAACCACATTTCTTCACTATCCTTTCAAATATAAACTTCCACTCATGGAATTTGATAACAGGTTAACGCTTTTTTCAGTAAAAGATATCGCGATTAAAAAAGCATATACTATTGGCAGAAGGGGAGAGTATCGGGACTACTATGATTTATATACAATTCTAAAAGAAAAGCATATGAATTTACCTGAGTTAATCACGGAAACGAAAAAGATATATGGAAGTGTTTTTGAAGAAAAAATATTTCTACAGCAATTAGTATATTTTGATGATTTATTAAACTTTGATATTATCCCGGCTTCTGAAAAAACGCTGCCAACCCCAGGGGAGGTAAAACAATTTTTTGAGAATTTGGTAGAAGACTACGTATAGCTTCGTGAGATCCCCGTCTAGCACTATATTTACTGCCAAGAATTTGCGAATCGCTTATTACAACTGCCGGAAAACCAAAAGAAAAACGATTAACGCTCTTAAATACGAACTTGATTTAGAAGATAATCTAAATAATCTGAAAATCGATTTAGTTAACCGGAGTTATCAACCCGGACAATCGATTTGTTTCGTCGTCACCGTTCCTAAGCCTCGCGAAATTTTCGCAGCCGATTTTCGAGACCGGATCGTCCATCATGTCCTTATAAACCAGGTTGAACAGATTTGGGAGCAACAGGTATTTATAGAAGACTCCTACGCGTGTAGAATAGGAAAGGGGCATCACTTCGCCGCGCGTAGATTTGCCAAGTTTGTATCGACCTATGCATATTACGGCCAGTTTGATATCCAAAGCTTTTTCTCAAGCATTCATAAACCCACACTCTATAATTGTTTTTCTCAGGTGATACTCAATCAAAAGAAACCGGATCTTTGGAAGAATGAAGTTTTATGGTTGGCAAAAACGATTATTTTTAATCGGTTATTCCTGCGAAGCTTGCTTTGCGGTCAGTAGGGAAAGTTTGAAAACCATCAG
>CAZAIV010000088.1:0-13515 GCA_964485315.1 uncultured Gammaproteobacteria bacterium | reverse complement strand
TTGGGGTTTGCTCATTTCATTATAGAATTCTTCAATCGCCTCTTCAATTTTTTTCGGAGCGGGTTTATCTTTCAGTTTGTTGTATGCGATTTTAATTTCCAATTTTAACTCCGGATGCTTAAACAATAGCGCATTCATAGCTACATCGTACATGTTCATGTCCCCATTATATGGACATATCGTTTCTTGTCAAGCCTAAGAAATTTCAATACTTTCTACTTTTTACATTATACTTTATACTTAGTAATATGTTTACATATTATCAGGCAATTGTTTTCGGTATCTTGCAGGGTGTCACCGAGCTTTTTCCGATTTCGAGTCTCGGTCACAGTGTCATTCTTCCCTCAATTTTAAGATGGAATATCGACCAGAACGCGCCGTTTTTCCTCACGTTCCTCGTCGCGACTCACTTCGCGACTGCAATTGTTTTATTTCTGTTTTTCTGGAAAGACTGGAAAAGAATACTCTCAGGAATTTTTCGTTCGCTGAAAGAAAGAGAAATCAAAGAAAGTGATACGTATGCGAAACTCGGATGGCTGCTCGTCGTTGCCACTATTCCGGCCGGAATACTCGGCATAACACTTGAAAAAGCACTTAAAAATTTATTCGCATACCCGCAACTCGTGGCAGGAGTGCTTATCCTCAATGGAATAATGCTTCTCGCGGCCGACACATTACGGAAAAGCACAAAAGAACAGAGAGAACAGGAAAGCGACAGACGCATCGCAAATCTTTCATTTATGCAAGGGGTAAAAGTCGGGATTCTTCAGTGTCTCGCGCTTCTTCCGGGATTCTCCCGAACAGGAGCAACGATGACCGGAGGACTTTTGGTAGGACTCGCACATGAAGACGCCGCGCGGTTCGCTTTCCTTTTGGCAACCCCTATCATCGGAGCAGCCGCGCTTCTGAAACTTCCCGAATTATCGTTGAAAGCAGAAAATGCCGCGCTTGGACCGATTATCGCCGGCGCAATTTGTTCGGCGCTTGCCGCTTACTTTTCGGTAAGTTTTCTGACGAAATATTTCCAAACAAAAAACCTGAAGGTTTTTGGAGTGTATTGTCTTGCTGCAGGAATTATCGCCTCAATTCTTATTCTTTTTTCTCTGTAGGTTGATTTCCCTTTTTCCCCGATTGGAACCACGCGAACACGAAACAAAGCAATCCTAATATCAGTGTCCCGACAGCATGCGTGAAGTGATGCCTTGCCAAGTGACTATCATACCCCGGCATAAATGAAGGCAATGATTTGGCCGGTTCGATGAAATAAACCGCTGAGGCAAGAAAAAAGATAAGTCCCAATAATAAACTGATACCAATAAGAACGTTTTTATTCATCTCTTCTATTTTTGCCAAGACAGGCCTTTTTGTCAATACGGACAATTACTTACTCATGTTACGCAGTCATCATGTTTCTGGCTTGTCCAGAATCGATTCTGGATGCGCTCCCCGCCAGCTGGCGGATCGCTTACCAGAAACGTATTTGCGTAAGGTGAGTTACTTGTCAGTATTTTTAGTATCTGTATTTCGTTTTCTCACCAGAATCCACACATATCCAATGACGAACAGAATACCGACAATGAAGAAGACATAAAATAAATGATGCGCTTTCAGCAAATTAACAGTTCTCGGGCCTAACTGTCTGCCCACCTCAAGATAGAAAGCAATCCAGAAGATAACAGAAATAAACGTACTGAGAATAAATGTTTTATATGTAACCTTTGAAATTCCGGAAAAAACAGTAATCGGAATACGAAATCCCGGAACATGTCTTCCGAATATAATGACAAGCGGTCCGTATTTCTTAAATTTCCCCTCTACAGAATGGAGTTTATCCCGATCCAAATGAATGCTGTTGCCGAATTTGTCAATAATACGTTCTCCGTATCTGGTAGATAAAAAGTAGAGAATAGATGCTCCGATAAGAACCGAACACAAAATCATAATAAAGGCAACAAAGTAGGGGATAAGCCCTCTGGAAACTTCATACCCGATAAATGCGATGATAATATCGCCCGGAACAGGAATCGGGATTCCGGATTCCTCGACAATTAAAAGGATAACAGGAGCAAGATAAATTTGATGACCCAGGAATGAAACAATATAATCCTCCATAGAATCAAGAGAGGGTAGCGGAAAAATATTCATTATCTAATTATATACTCACATTACGCAGTTGTCATTCCCGCGAATGCGGGAATCCAATGAACAAGAAAACATGGATCCCTGGTTTGCCTCCAGGGATGACAAAATCGTGTTAGAAGAGTGAACTCATTCCCGGCATCAGTGGATAATGCCGAGTTCTTTTGCCGATTTTACCGTAGCAGCAACCAACTCGTTAATATCTTTTTTCGTATGAGATGCATTAATTTGAATCCGTATTTCATCTTTCCCTTTCGGAACGACCGGATAGGTAATATTCGTCACCAAAATCCCCTGCTTATATAACTTCTCTTTCAATTGTTTCGCTTTTAATGTATCTCCGACCAGAAGAGGTTGAATCGGATGATCGGATTCTGCGGAAAATTCGAACCCTGCCATTTTCATTTTTTGCTTTAAATACCGCATATTTGTTTGCAGTTTTTTAAAGAGTGCTTTCCCTTTCGCAGATCCTACTGTTCGTACCGATTGTAACGCCGCGCCGGCAACTGAAGGAGAAACAGAATTTGAATAAATATATGTCGCAGCAGATTCACGAAGATAATCAATAAAAATTTTGTCTCCCACGACGTATCCGCCGTCGCTGCCGAACGCCTTTCCAAATGTTCCGATCAAGGCATCTGCCATCCCTCCGCTTACTTCTTCGCACCCTCTCCCTGTCACGCCATACGCGCCGACTCCATGGCTATCGTCAATCACCAAGAAAACTCCCTGTTCGTATTTCGGATCAAATGTATTGCATACTGCTTTCAGTTTTTTAATATCTGAATATTCACCGATCATACTGAAAATGCCATCCGTGACGACAACCGCGCGTTTAAATTTAGCTTTATTTTCATCCAATACTCTTTCAAGATCAGAAAAGTTGAGATGTTTGTAAATAAATTTCTGCTCTTTATCAATACTCGCTGTACGGATTCCGTCTATAATGCTTCTGTGATTAAGTGTGTCTGAGATCACACAAACTTCATTTGAGAGAACAGAATCTTTGCTTTGTCCTTTCAGAAGACATGACATGACGGCGATATTCGCTGCAAACGCCGATGAAAAAACCATTCCCGCTTCACGATGATGAAATTTCGCTATTGAATCTTCCAGATCTTTATAAATTTGTAGAGTTCCTGAAATGAAACGGACAGCTCCCGGACCTGCTCCGAATTTGTCTGCAGCTAGATGTTCTGCTTTTATAATATCTCTATTGAATCGAAGTCCCAAGTAGTCATTCGAGTTAAACACAATATATTTTTTCTTTTTGATAATCGCCTTCGGAGACGGCCCTTTCGTAAAGGCCTCAATAACCACTTCGTCACGTTTGGTACTGCCGAGTGTATCGATACGCTTCAATTCGTCTGATAATGTTTTTTGAAATTTTGTATTCATATAAAATTCAATAATTATATTTTCTTTGCCAACTTTTTTCCGACTTCTTCCAGCATGATTCTTGTCATTGTACCTAAATTTACGTCAGGTTTCCAGCCCCAATCTTCCCTCGCCTGTGTATCATCAATAGAATCCGGCCATGAATCAGCAATCTTCTGCCTTTGATCAGGCTTATATGCGCAGGTAAATTCAGGCATAATTTTCTGAATTTCGGCAACTAATTCTTCAGGCGTTATATCAATAGCGGTAAAATTATAGCTTGTTCGAACGGAGATTTTTTTGGCCGGAGCTGCCATGAGCTGTAATGTTCCTTTAATCGCGTCGTCAATAAACATCATCGGCAATCTGGCATCTTTTTTCAAAAAACAGATATATTTCTTCTCACGTAACGCGCCGTAAAAAATATGAACTGAATATTCGGTCGTTCCGTCTCCCGGAGGCGCTTTGTGAGCAATCAATCCCGGATACCGAAGGCTTCTGACATCTAATCCGTAGCGCAAATGATAATATTGGCATAATAATTCTCCTGAAACTTTGTTTACTCCGTACATGGTTGTCGGTTCCAGAACCGTATGTTGGGGCGTATTGACTCTCGGCGTAGTGGGACCAAAAGCGGCAATTGAAGAAGGCCAGAAAACTTTGCATTTATATGTAACAGACAGATCCAATACCGTTTTTAATCCTCCTAAATTTACTTTCCATGCAAGCTGCGGATCTTTCTCGCTCCCGACTGACAAAAGTCCTGCCAAATGATATATCTCTCCGATGTTGTGTTTTTTAATCACTCTTTCGAGAAACTTTTCATCCGTCACATCGCCATGTTCAACAAGAACATCGAATTGGTCCCGCTTCGTATTGTGCTGGACAACGACAATTTGCTCACTGCTGTATTTCTTACGAAGTTGCAAAACTAAATCGGTTCCGACCAGTCCAAACGCGCCTGTCACAAGAATTTTTTTATTCATTTTGGAAATTATACCACATTTTCTAAAATTTTTTTACTGTAGAAATATGTGAATTCTGGATTGCACGAGATTCACCGGCGACTGCAGTTGTGTTTCCATTTGTACCTGATACGTCTTCATCCCTGTATCATACGTCATCGGCGGAGACGTCAAAAAAGCGGATGACGTGTTCCCGTTACTGGTAACAGTCGAATTCCATACCGGATGCATATCCGTTTCATTAAACAATCGCACAGACACCCATTCGCTTGCCGACGGGATAGTGACCGATGCTTCAAATAAAATTTTCTTTATGTGGGGATATTGACCAAAATCAATCGTTACCTGATCACCCGGCACATTTTCCCAATCAGATGACTGATTTTCTCCTGTACCCAGGGGAATAAAATAATCTTTCACATTTACAATAGGCGTCACCGTCGGAGTAGGGAATGCAGGTGTCGGAGAAGGAGTCGTCGTCATCGTGGGAACCGGTGTGAAAGTAGGCGAAGGAGATGTGCCAGTTGGATTTATCACAAAATTCGGGACGGGTGTCGCTGTCGGAGAAATTTCATTTAGCGTATATGATGGCAAAGTTGTAGCGATTTGTGCAGGAGAAGGGTGAGCGTTTAATAAAGAATAATTCACATATATAAGATCCGCTGCCATTCCGAGAAAAACAAAGACAATTATACTTATGACGACAAAACGTTTGCTTAACATGTTCGGCGCATTATACTGACTGGATAATTCTATTTCTTCATTCTCCACGTTATCTTAAGCATACATAAAAAAAGTCAAAGAAGTAAAGTGAGACGAATTTCTGAACACTATTTCATTTGAAAATATATGCAAATTGACTTTATGAGAACACTTGTGTACACTGCGGTTGTGAAAACCGAAACACAAAATGGATCGCCAAAAGAAGCGCAGTTTCAGGTAGTTTCTCAAGAAAAAATTCACACAAGATTGGGAATCGTCGTCGTGTCGACAGTGATATCTCAAGGAAGCCTTCGTACTATCTATTCTCATGCGATGCTGCATGCTGATAATCTGAAATCAAGACTTGCAGATATTGAATCTGCAAAGAGATGGGCGGCAGATCCGAAAGTTGTTGCAATAATGAAAGAGGAAGGAACGACTCCGCAAAAACTTATTCAAACGGGAGCGGATCTCTATCTTCGATGTGTAGAAACGAAAAGCTTTTCTCCCTTGTTTCAAAAAAGCGCGCTTACACCTCTTATGAAACAGCAAGCCCTCGAACGTCTAGTCATACAAGCACAAGAATAAAACAAACTCCGAGAATCTAAACATCGAAAAAATTACTAGTGCGTGCTCATTGTCTAAGTAAAGAAAGTGTTCTTCTTGCTGAAGCCATACCTTTTTTATATGCATCCTTTGCTTCACTCTTCGTTGCTGCGAGTAATTGATGATGTATGACATTATTAAAACGAGAATCTATAGGAAAACTTTTTCCTGATTCACGAAGTACTCTCAACTTCTCTATATATTCGCGGTGAGCGATTGTCCCTGTCGCATGATCAAACATGTATCCTTCCAGTTTGTCACATCCAGCCACGAAGATTCGATATTACTCTTTAAAAAGCAGTTTTCCCAACGGATCAAGCGCCGCAAGCGCTGATGGTTGCGCATATAGCTTAACAAACAATCTATGCTGTGATTCTTGTTTATCACCCAGCTGCTTAGGACTCGTGTGTTCTTTGACCCACGTTTCTACAGTTTCCTTTTTTTTCGTAAGAGGATCTACAACTGTTTTCAATGTAAAAAGAGATGGTGTATTTTGTGCTTTTTCTTGACTCGGCAAATATTTGTTCGATCGAGCCTCAGCAAGTAATTCTTTCCACACTTCAATCTCGTCTTCCGGCGCACCGTTCTCGACAGCCTGATTATATGCCGCAACAGCTGTTTCGTATTCTCGAACGCCTCTCAGTTTTTGTTTATGGTGATCTACTCTTCTTGGAGTAAACCCTCTATGTTTATAAATCCGTTCTATTACTTGATTATACGTTTGTTTTCTCGGTAAACTTGTAAAAACGGTAACTGGACGGCTTCTATCTTGATCTTGCGGAGGAAATACGACATCAGATTCTCCTGAATCTTTATCTACCGTTTTCTTCTTTCCTGTTGGCAGTTCAGTTCTATCGCTATCCTGACGCATGAGGTCACTAACCGTCAGCACTGCTAACGTTTCAAGTGCCGTATATACTCCCTGCATTTCCTGATCGAGAGGTACTCGCAGTTGCAATTTACCTTCTTTTGTAACACTTCCTATTATCACATGCATTTTTTGTTTCAGCTTAAAAATAACTTGTACAGTCCAATCCTGAGGCGCCATAATTGTACGAGCCATAATTCCCTGTATCCCAAGTCGGGAAGCAAAAGCGTTTGATGAAAAGTCTATGTCGGCATAACCTTCTGAAACCGGGAGAAAATGTACAGGAGTACCGGCCCAAACTTCTTTTGCTATTTGTTCTATATCTTCTTTGCTTTTTGTCATTGCATCTAAATGTCCTAATCCGATATGTTCTGTAAAATGTTCCTTAAGGAAGTCCAAATGAAGTCGTTCAAATGATCGAGCCCCTTCTTCTCCGCGTATCAATTCAAAATACTCTTCAACTCTATCGAACACACCAAAAGAAGAAAGCCGTTTTTCTAATCGCGGAAGCACTGTTTCTACCATATGACGTTGAGCAACTTCATCAGCTAAAATAGTAATTTCGTCGATATCGTCTATTTTTTTTTGTAACGCTTCCTGAAAAATTGGTGCATCAATTTCGGTAAGACTTGTGAGCTCACTAAAATCGGGATCTATTGTATACGGATGAACCGCGTGCAATAAAAATGAATTCAAAAAGATTTTCAATCCGGTATCCGTCAGAGACTGAAGAAAATTTCTTGTTCGCTTTTCTGTTGCCGGATCCTGCGGAAAATAAATCTTTTTACATATATCCGACTGCCATCTGAATAAACGCCTAAGTAGCTCTGCATATTTACTTTCTTCTATCTTTCCGTTTTTCCCCAGAAACATCTGCTCTATAAATGATTCATTGATGCCTGTTGGATTTTTCCCTGACATCCCCGTAACATATTCCGTAATCCTGTCTGCCTCATCTTCCAAAGGAAGAGGTAATCCTCCGATATCCAAAAATGTGAGTCCTGCTACGCGTCTCCTTGTGAGCGCAGAGCCAGCATACGGAGATTCAGGTTGCTTTAACATAATATCAATAATTCCATCAATATATTTTGCATCGTTTCTTTCTGATTCGTTTTTATTGACAAAATCAATTAGTGTATGTCTCCATCGTGCATCTGCGGCTATGCGTTTTTCCCGTTCCTTCGGATCTTCTCCTTCTTCAGGAGGTAGGCAAAACTCCACTCGAAAATCCTTTTGTTTTCTTTCCCACTCAATCTTAATACCCTTAATATTTTCCAGAGCATCTGCGTGATTTGGGTATAGCAAACTCTCATCTAATGTTTTCCTCTGCGCTTCGTCATTTTCTTCAACTTTCTTAATTGTATCCATCAAACGCTGTGTCAATGGAATATGTCTCGGACCTTTATGCGCCTGCATGTCTCCTGTTTGAAAGATAAAATCATCAAGGAAAGAAAGAGCAGTGTCCATAGAAACTGACTGTATAATAGCCCTTTTCTCATTTTTTTCCAGTAAATTCTCCTGCACACGTAATATCACATCATACACAGGATATTCATATTGTTGATTTACTCGAAGGACGAGATCCCTTGAAGCTCGCTGTCTACTTTTCGGAGTGCGACTAGTGAGAGAAGCATCAACTAGCCGGTTAATGTCCGCCAAAGACAATAAATGTGGCTCGTGTCTTGATTGTTCTGGACTTGCCATAGATAGAGAGTATACCGATTTGAACGTTAAATGTCAACTTCTATAGGCTTCTTATTTTTGCGGAGTACATCTCATCCAGCCACGATGATTCGATGTGCCCGATTTTTTTTAGTGTAAGAAAACTTTGCATAAAGATGATGATTTCGCTATACTGCCTGTATGCAAAACAGTATCATTATAGGCGTATTCGCTATATTGATCGCGGTTCTCGCGTATACATCTTTCATTGCTCCCCAACCAAATCCTGTGAGTTCGACGAATCTGTCAAATAGTACTGCCTCCTCGCCGACGCCCGGCCAACCATCGATCACGTCTTCCCCGTCTTCTACGCCGATACCTACGCAAATTCCGTCCCCGACTCCTCAACTCACTCATCACACCATTAGTCTCCCATTCGGAGGCGAGGATAATGGCGGCGGCGGAGATAATTAGATAAAAAAGATTATAATTTCAGTGTTTTCGAGGTTGGTTTATGGCTTCGGGATTTGTGGAGCATTCTCCGGAGAATATTCATACAAAACATGTTGCCGTCCTTCCGGAGCTTCTTTGGAAAGTTGTACGAAAATTTTAGGATTATACTTCTCACCGAATCCGACTCGAGTGGGTATGACTCTTGCTTCATTACCGGCACATAGCCACTCTCCGATAACGCCATCTTTCAACAAGCTTCTCTTGGACGGAAATGCAAATTCTGCTCCTTCTCCCATACAAATAGAGAAAGTATATACTCGCATATACATTACTGTCAACGGCAATAATAAAAAGAAACACAAAAATAATGTCTCCTCGTCAGCTTTTTGAAGGGTAATTTAATTCCCGCCACTCTTCTCTATCATTTCTTCCACTTCTCGCTTCGCTTGCTCGAGAAGTTCTTTAAAGCTAACCCTCGAAATCAATAAGTAATTAAGCTTTTATTCATTAATAGTAGGATATTTTAATTTGGTAACGAGATTAATTTAGAGAATTCCGACCAGATTCTCTTTTTATTATCTTTACCATATTTCTCGAATATTCTGACTAATTCAGTAAAAGTATTTTCATCTTTTCCAATAAAATTCCAAAATTTGTCATGCACCAAAAGTCCACCATCGGGATCAAAATAATATAAAACTTTGGGGTTTCTATATGGCTTAGGAAATTGATTATTGTAATATATTGCAAATATAGTATCAACTTTTTTACAAGGAACATTTAAGAATCCCCAGGCTAGCTCTATAAGCAACCTTCTTTTTGCACCAGGTACTTCAGTAGTATTAGGATCCGGACCTTTCATTTCCACAAAATAAACAGCTTCTTTATTTTTATCGAAAAGCTGCAAATCAATCTCGTATGTTGTAATTGCATAATCTTTTGCAGGAGTTTTACAAGCGTTTATTACTTTTTCAACCTCATTTTTATAATTCGACAGTTTTTTTGCATTATTGAGCTCATTAATAATTGAATCTATAGTTTGATAAACGTTTGTTGGTAATGATATTTCTTTTCTTTCCTTTCTTTCTACGTATTCTGCGCCCCAAGCATCAATGGCAATAATCTCAGCAATTTTCTCCATCTCACCACCTAACGAAGTTTTTAAGCCATGCAACCTGTGCATGAGAGGATCAAAGTCTTTTAGCAATGCCTGTACAAATGGATTACCAGAATTAATACTGCCATCTTTTGACGCTCTAGAGATATATAAAGTAACAATGGTATCTATTAATTTATAAATTTGTTCTTCGCCAGTTTTAGATATTGCCATATAATGTCTAAATTCTTGTATTCAATAGAAGAAAGATAATGCCATAAAGTACTATCCTCTATTATCTATTAAGTGAAATATTGTTTCTGAGTAAGGAGATTTATCTCGCTCTGTTCTATTTAATACAGGTCTTCTGAATTTATTTACAATCCTCATACCCGACAACTTAGCAATTTCAGGATACAGGTTGTATTTATCATTTGCAACAAGGAAAACATCAAAGTCATTAGCCAAATATTTTCTGCAATTCAACAAAACTTGAGATATTCCATCGATATATGATCTTCGTGCTTCTAGGCCTTGCCCCTTATAAAGAGGTCCAATCTCTAATTCATCTTTTCTTGTAAATCCCATTAAATCATATGCATATGCATGTTGCTCATGATAGTCTATTTGTCCGACATATGGAGGAGAAGTAAAAACCCCTTTAATTTTTTGGTTCTGTAATAGGTTATAAAATTCTCTGTTTATTTTTATTATCTCTCCGAATATATCTACACTTCTTGAATCCTTAGATATTAAGAAGGAAAATGCGTCTGTTTTAATTTTAGCAAAAGTATTTAACCTAAAAATCGTGTCCGTGGCATATCTAATAAACATATCTTTAATTGAAAATATAGGTTTACATATCTTTTTATGTTTATAACAATAATATGTAGTAATTTGTGGGGATTTTAGCGTTGCTAAGTCTGAATGTGTAGTTGCTCTACAAGAGCGTATCGTCCTACTTAAAATTACTGCAAGCAATTTCTTATTTTTTTCGTTCTTAACATTTTTTATCAAAGAGAAGGCATAATCTATTTCTTTCCGGTCATTGTCTATATACCAGGTATCAATAAATTTTTCTCCCTTATCTTGCAATAATGTAATGTTGTGTTTTTTTATTAATTGATTATATGTCTGCAAGAATTCTTCTTCCTTTTCCTTAACATAATTTCTTTTTACTTCGTTTCTCTCTAATTTATATTTAAACTCAGGCGTAGGGAAATACGTTCGATTAAATTCATTTAGCTTATTCGTTAATTCGTTTTCAAAAGCGTTTAAATTATTGTCTGATTCATAAGAAGTTATATTATGTATTATTTTTTTTATTACTTTGTTTAATTCTTCAAGATCATATTTGAGTAGTTTTACTTCAGAGATCAGGCAGTTAAAACGAGAGATGTCAATTCCTATTGAATGAATTCCTAATTCGTTTGCTTGTACCATTGTAGTACCGGATCCAACGAAAGGATCAAGAATTATATCTCCCTTTTTAAAATATACTTCTCTCTTAAATTCATCAATATGATTATCAATAAAATACTCAACCAGCTGAGGAATAAATTTACCTTTATAGGGATGAAGTCTATGTACATGCTTTGTGGTATCAATTTCTCGAAGATGATCGAATGATAATGCCCAATTCAGATCATTTCCCAATTTATTCTTCCAATTTAGCTCTCTTTTACCATGAAAGGATTCATAATATCTTTTTAGATCATCTATATCGACTTTTGTTATTCCACCGCCGTTGTGTTTTTTAATTTTCCCATACTGAATAAGGTAAGAGATGTTTGAAGCCGAAACTTCTCTATCTAATAATTTACTTGCAAACTCGCTCGCTTCTCTAATGGGAATTAATTGTTGTGGCATAAATCAATTTAAATACTTCATTGAAAACATCACATCGAAAACGAATCGATCTTGTCCATTTTTATGATCTTTGATATAGAATCTTCCTTTTTCTCCTTCTGAGATATAGACCGCTTGTGCAAAATCAATTCCATCAAACTCTTTGAGGCCAAAAATCATTTTTTGATCTCTAAAAATTTCTCCAATGATTTCCTCTGCTTTATTTGGCTTTATTGTCGGCATAATTTAATCTGTATTTATCCACTGACCGTTATTAACTATAGAAATGACCTTTCCCTTAAGTCTGACTTCTTCAGTAAAATAAATGATGTTATATTTTGGATTTTCAGGTTTTAAATACAAATAAGGTGGCTTATCCTCGGAAATAAATCTTTTAATCGTTGTTTCGTCACCAATCTGCGCCAAAACAATATCTCCCGAAACGAATTCTCTTTGACTTCTTACAAGAACGATACCTCCATCATCTATACCAGCATTAATCATAGAATCACCAGAAATTTTCAATAAAAATACTTCACTTCCAAATCGAGCGACACCTCCCGGCATGGCATGCCATTCTCCTTCTATTTCAAGTGTTGATATTGGGGTACCCGCATGAGAGACTCCCAAAAATGGCATTAAAGGATCTTTTTTTAAAATTTGATAGCCCATGGGGAGAATTGCCAGACTTCGGGCGCCCGCATGGTTCTTTTTAATAATTTTTTTCTTTTCAAGTTTATAAAGTAAATCAATGACAGATTGGTTAGATTTGACGCCCAATCGTTCTCTCATTTCTTCAAATGTAGGAGGATATCCGCTACTTTTTATATAATCGTAAATGATCGATAGCATTTGTTTCTGTCGAGAAGTAATAGGCAGGTTCATGACCTCATGATACCCGACTATTTAGTCAGTGTCAAGGATACGAACTATAAACAAACATATCGTACCAGCGAATACTTTACATCTGTTGATTATACGCTTTTGGGTGATTCTTTGGGAGCGAAGGGAGTTCTAATGGCAATGAAGTTGCATCATACACCCAGTTCTCGCCGGACCTTCGGGAACACTATTGCAAGCTGAACATTCAGACGAATTTGCGTTTGGACTTGTCACTGCGCCTGACGGCATCACAAATGATGAAAAAATAATATTCGCAGGAGGGATAAGCAGAGAATCATCTTCTGTCCATCCCTGGCAGGTATAATGCACTGACTGATTCAAATCAGGCGATTGACTAGCGGTATTTGCAGGAGAAACAGATGGTTCCATTTGGTTTATTGCCATTTTGAAACCTTGATTACTCATATCTGTCCATACATACGAAGATCCGTTCTCTACGATCATATGTCCATTTACCTTATTCTCTCCTGCTCCTTCAACGAAATCCCCTCTCATTTTTCCCTTGGCTACATAGACAGTCCCGCTGACAGAGCTTGGTTTTACGTCAGTAGAATAAGTACATTTCTGGGGCAACTCTATAGATAATAAGCTTTTTAATGTTCCCTGTGTCATTTTTAACGTAGATACAGTCGGCTTGGCTTCCGTCATAACAGGAGTTTTCTTAACAGACATGTTCGTAGATGCATGCATTGCAGCATATACTCCTCCACCGACAAGAATAAGGATGATGAACGCGCCTAGGACAATGAGAATTTGTTTATTCATCAGGCTAAAAATATCACAACATAACCACAAATGCAATAGATCAGCATCCTCTCACTTGGCTTTCTGGTGAATTCGTGGGTCTTGTTTTAATCACTCATGTTACGCAGTTACTATGTTTCTGGCCTGTCCAG
>CAZAIV010000087.1:0-7535 GCA_964485315.1 uncultured Gammaproteobacteria bacterium | reverse complement strand
CAATATAATCTCTCCCCTTCGCCAGGGCTTCGGAAGGGTAAACAAAACCTTTTTGCTTGCCCATCATAGCTTTAGCGACGATGGGAGATTTTTTTGTATTATGAAAAAGCATGTATTTGGCCGGAAATTAAAACGGGATGTTCATGAACGAAATGCTCTCTTTAAGAGTTTGCTCACTGAGCTTGTTATGCGCGAGCGAATTCAGAGTACTGAAGAAAAAGTAAAGGCGATTAAGGCTTCGGCAGATACATTAATCACGAAAGCGAAATATGCGGATCGTTTGCACGCGTACACATTGCTCCAGCCGTTAGTAAGCGCGGACGCGGTTACGAAATTGATTCATGACATAGCTCCCCGTTTCAAAAATCGTCAGGGAGGATATACCAGAGTTATGAAGATGGATCGTCGTTTTAACGATAATGCCCGTATGGCGATGATTGAGTGGACGGAAAAAGAAAGTGCTAAGTTACAAGTGAAAAGTGAAATGTCAGATAAGGAAGAAACGAAAAAAGCAGCGCCAAAAAAGAAAACTGCCGTAAAAAAGATAACAAAGAAATCATTAGACAAAAAGGAGAAAGTGAAATAAATATGACAACTGCGACAAGTACGAAAGATATTGTACGTTCCTGGCATCTTTTTGATGTGAAAGATCAAATTCTTGGCCGTCAAGCCACGACTATCGCAAAAACTCTCATGGGGAAAGGAAAACCATATTTTGTAAAAAACTTGGATTGCGGTGACTATGTAGTTATCATCAATGCGAGTAAGGTTAAAGTTACTGGAAAAAAAGAAACACAAAAAGTGTATAATCGTCATTCGATGTATCCGGGAGGATTTAAAAGTGAAACGTTACAGGAATTACGGGCACGAAGACCTGAAGAAATCATACGTCTTGCAGTGAAAGGTATGTTGCCTGATAATAAACTTCGGGCGAGTATGATGAAACGACTCTATATTTTTGCAGACGAGAATCATCCCTATGCAGAAAGATTTAAAGTCTAAGACTTTAAACTTTTCACTAATATATATGGCAGAAGTTACACAACCAACACAATCACATATTACTGCCCAGCAGGTAAAGAATAAAAAGTTAGATTATACGTATGCAATCGGTCGCCATCGTGCATCAATTGCACGTGTTCGGCTTTACGAACATGTAAAAGATGGATTGATGTGGGATGATCTGGCGATTAAAAAAGGTGATATCTTGGTAAACGGAAAAATCATTACAGAGTTTTTTACTGATGAAGTTATGCGCTATATGTATTCTGAACCATTTCGCGTAACTAATACCACAAATAAATATACTCTGACTGTGAAAGTTACCGGCGGAGGAAGAATGGGACAATTGAAAGCAGTCACTCTCGGTATTGCAAATGCGTTAGCTCTCGTTGGTGATGAAAAGTATCGTGGCGTATTGAAAGCAAAAGGATTTTTGACACGGGATGCGAGGGTACGAGAGCGACGGAAGGTTGGCACAGGCGGAAAAGCGAGACGCAAAAAGCAATCTCCGAAACGTTAATACTCGTCGAAGTCCCGCAGCAATCTCTCCATGAGCCGTATTCGAATAGAATTGAAAAGGCGAATGGTAAGATGCGTGGGGCGAGAAGAAAGAAACAGTCTCCGAAACGATAAAGAAACACCCACTGTTATCCTGCTGAATACTCGACGATCAATCGTTCTTTATCTTCCAAGACTTTTTTCTTTTGTTCCTCGATGTTTTTTAGCGCATCCTGCAAGTGAGGTTTTAACTGGAAATCAATGATATTGACGATATTCGCCCATTGATGGACCAATTGATTTTTGCGGATGTTGATTGCTTTTTCGATCATCTGCCATTGAATGTTCCTGCTCAATCCATGCCACTCGGGAAACGTAGCCAAATAGTACGGACCATATTCTCCCAAATCTACAGCTTTCTGAAGCGTCATTGTTGTAGCACTTGATGTTATTCCTCCGGTTGCCGGCGCGTTTTCTCGGGAATCTTCAAAATCAGACATATAGTATGAAGAATACCACAGACGGTGCTTTCATGACAAGCGAACTGTATGTTACAGTAAAGCGAGTATGAAGAAAAATCTGAATATTACCTGGAACGTAGTTAAGATTTGTTGGAGCGCAAACGGCATCTATGTCCTCATGCTCTTTTTTACCGACGCTTACACGAATACCCTTTTCCCTTTAATTCAATTTTTACTTCTTGCCAGAGTGATTGACCTGTTAATTCATGCCTCACAGGTTCCTGTACAGACGACAGATTTTATATGGATTGGGTTAGCCTATGCGTTCTCGAGTGCACTTAACTACTATTTGGCAAGTTATTCTGGGTTGAGGGAGGCATACTTTCAAGGCAAGCTGGAGATGTATTTACATGGGGAAGTAATAAAAAAGCTAATTGAATTAGATCCGGCGACATTTGAGAAATCGAAATTTCAATCATTACTTGCGCAGGTTCCCAGTACATTCGGCATCATGGTCGTTTTACTCTCACGGGTAAGCATGTTGATTAACGCTCTGATGAAAGTTATTGTTGCTTCAATCATCATCATGCCTTTTTTCCCTCTCATCATTCCTATTGTCATTATTTCTACTATCCCAACATATTTCGTTTCAGATAGGTTCAGAGTTAAGCTCTGGCCATTCTTTTCAGATAAGCGCATGAAAGTTAACCGTCTTATTACCTATATTCAGAGTATTCTTTCATCAGATAGCACATCGAAAGAGTCTACTATTTTTCATGTTGGTACAGCTATGCGTTTTAAAGCACAGGCCTCTACATCAGGATATCTTCATTCCTTTGATAGAGCATCCGAAAGCGGTATTCTGCAGACATTTGCTGCCAATCTTTTACAAGTTGCCGCTTTTCTCTATGCTCTATTTTCGCTTATTACTTCTGTCTTAAAGAACATAGTCAGTATTGGACAATTCACAGTATTTTTCCAACAGATTATGTCTCTTTCCAGTGGAGTTGAAAATCTCTTAAATGGATATTCAAGTATTTCTATGCGTACAGAACATATAGATATTTTCTTTAAATTTATGAACACTAAGAAAGTAATTACCATGCCTGAAGTAAAGAAATTATTGCTGGCACAGCCCGTGCCCTGCGAAATCATATTTAGAGATGTCGAGTTTATGTATCCCAAAAGCGGCCGATATATTTTGAAGAACTTTAATTTGAAGATAAAATCCGGAGAGAAAATTGCCATTGTGGGTGAAAATGGAGCAGGAAAGACAACGTTGATCAAATTATTATTACGCTTTTATGATGTGACTGACGGAGAGTTATTGATAAATGGGATTAATATAAAAGAGTTGGATCTTCATCAGTGGCATAAAAAAGTAGGCGCATTATTCCAAGATTTTATTAGATATCAATTTACATTTAAGGATAATATTGCGTTTGGTGATTTGGATAAAAAACCGGATGAAGCATTGCTTCGTATGGCGATGAAACAATCAGGTGCTGATGCATATTTTAATACATTACCTAAGGGTTTTGATCAAATCGTTGGTAAGATGTTCGATGATGGGATTGATCTTTCAGGCGGGCAATGGCAAAAACTGGCATTAGCCAGAACCTTCTTCAGGAATGCGCCAATACTAATTCTTGATGAACCTACAGCAGCGATTGACGCCAAGGCAGAATATGAAATCTTTGAAAACGTACAGAAATTACAGAAAGATAAAACCGTGATTATCATCTCACACCGTTTTTCCACAGTCAGAAACGCAGATCGAATATTGGTTCTAGATGAAGGGAAAATAGTCGAAGAAGGAGGTCACGAGAAATTGATGAAAAAGAGGGGATTATATGCAGAATTATTTGAGTTACAAGCGAAGGGATACAAATAGTAAATTTCAAATTTACAATATCCAATTTTCAATCAATTTTAAATCAATTTTAAATCATTCAATTCTCAAATAACCCCTGCTCAATAGTCTTTTTTAATCTTTCAATTCCTTCCTCATTTTTTACTGAGACAAATTGAGGATTAAAATCTGAAAATTGTTTTATCATTTCTTCTCTTCCAACTTTCGCTTCATCCATTTTATTAAATACATAAATTTTTTCTTTCTTATCTATACCCAATTCATGTAAAATGTCTTCTACTACTTGTACTTTATTTTGCATATTTTCATCTGATGTATCGATTACGTGAAGTAGTATATCTGCATGGATGGATTCCAGAAGGGTTGATTTGAAAGCATCAATTAAACGTGTAGGAAGATTCTGGATAAACCCGATGGTATCGGAAACGAAAATTTCTTTTTGCAATTTTTGTAAATACATTTTTCCTACACTACTATCTAGTGTCGCGAATAATACATTTTGGGCCAGATTTTTCTTTCCGCTGAGTACATTGAAAAGAGATGTTTTACCGGCGTTTGTATATCCTACAATGGAAACTGTTTTCATACCAATTTGTCTTCGTCTTTCTAATTGTTTCTCCCTCTCGAGAGAAAGTTTTTTTAATTTATCTTGAATTTCTTTTATTTGATCACGCCAATGTCTCCTCATGAGTTCTGTATTTGTTTCCCCAATACCTGATGTTCCGATTCCTCCGCCCTGGCGTGATAACACGTATCCCATCCCATAAATCCGTGGACCCATATGGCGCATGTCAGCCAATTCAATCTGCAGTTTCGCTTCCGCGGTCTTCGCGTGTTGGCTGAATATATGAAGAATCAGATCTACTCTGTCCCAGACTTGGATATTGATGTTTTGTTTTTGCCAGATCGTTTTAAAGTCAAATAATTCGGTTGCTTTCAGAACTGAATTTATGACGACGATATCAATTTTCTCTTTTATAATTATCTCCGCAGCTTCTTCAATTTTTCCTCTTCCGATATATTTACCTCTATCCTGTTTGTCTCTGTGTTGAGTGAGAAACTCTGAGATTTTCCCTCCGTATGTTTTGACAAGAGAGGCAAGTTCTTCCATGTCGCGGACGACATCTTCATCGGTTTGTTTTTGAGCGATCGTGTCGATGAGGAGAAATTTTTGTTGTTTATTCGTTACTTCCATATGCACGTATTATAACAGAGCCATTGTCATTCCGAGTGATCCGCCAATTGGCGGAGAATCGAGGAATCTCTACATCTCAAGTGTTCGGTTGAGAAGATCTCTCGACTGCGGAACGTCAAACGTTCCTTTGCTCGAGATGACATCATTTATTTTAATTCTATCCCAACTACATTGAGGAGTTCTTTTACTTCCGATTGTGTCGTGTCTTTTGGATTATTTTTGACATACGCCAACAACTCCTTCAGAGCGGATGGGGTATCCATATCATTTTCCAAATGAGAAATAAATATTTGTGTCAGCGTATACGTCTCTTTTGATTTTCCTTCCGGCAATGAAGACATATCTTTTTTCAATCGGGTAAGCGTTTTGTCTGCTTCATCCAATTCTTTCATCGAAAATTCCCATGGGGTTCTGTAATGATGCGTTAGTAAAACATACCGGATACTCCCGTATGGATATTTTTTTATCAAATCAGAAACCATGACCAGATTTCCGAGTGACTTTGACATTTTTTCTTTTTCATAATACACCATGGCGACTTCCATCCAATACCCTACGAACGGAGATTTTCCGGTTGCCGATTCTGACTGTGCCCGTTCGCTTTCGTGATGCGGATAAATGAGATCAAATCCTCCACCATGAATATCGATTTGATCACCCAATGTCTGTGTAATCATACTTGAACATTCTATATGCCACCCAGGTCGACCTTTCCCGTATGGAGAATCCCACATCGGCTCACCCCCTTTTCCTTTTTGCCAAAGAATGAAATCCAATGGGTGTTTTTTTTGCGGATCATCGGGATCTGCTCCACGTTCTTTAGAAAGCGCAATCATTTCCTTCGGCGTGTATTTGGAAAGTGATCCATAAGACGGGAATGTCTCATTGTCAAAATAGACTGTTCCATTGACGATATATGCGTTTTTTTTCTCAACGAGTTTTTGTATCAATCCTATAATTTCAGAAATTGCGTCGGTTGCTTTTACATAATGTGTCACAGGGAGGACATGCAGGTTTTTCATGTCTGCAAGAAAACGGTTCGTCCAGAATGTCCCGAGTTCCCGCCAATCCTGATTTGTTTCTTTCGCTCGTTTAAGGATATCATCATCGATATCAGTAACATTTTCCGTATAGTTGATTTTCTTTCCTTGAGAGAGAAAGAATCGTTGTAATGTATCGAAGAAGACGTAGACGAACGCGTGACCGATATGGGTCGTATCATACGGCGTAATCCCGCAGACATACATTGACACTTCTTTTTCTTTCAGCGGTTTAAAAGTTTCGATTTTTTGACTAAGTGAGTTATATAATTTCATAATAATTTGTCATGCTGAACTTGTTTCAGCATCTTTGTGTAGTTTCAAAGAAGATCCCGAAATAAATTCGGGATGACAAAAAAACTTAGTTTCTTAGAGTAATTCTCGCGAAACCTTCAGCATATTTGACTCCAATTCTTTCTCCCATTCTCATTGCCCGCTGTTGCAGCATATCCCGGAACATTTTAACATCTTTTATTTGCGTCGCATGTTGTTTCAAGGCCTGGATCTTTTTCTCAAATGTATCCGATATATCGACGAGAAAATTTCCTTTCACGAAACTGATTAACAATACGTCTCTGACTATATGAGGCGCCAAACCTTTTTGAAAAAGATCAGGGAATGTCTTCGCGTTTCTGGCGTATGGGAATACTGAATCCAGCGTCGCCTGTCCTGCATTTCTGTGATCCGGGTGGTTAATAAATCCGTATTCCTCGCTGTAATAAAACGTCGGATCCGTTGTCACAATGATATCCGGTTTTAATTGCCGGATTTTTTTGACAATAGGATAGCGTACTTCTGGAGAGTTAATGAGCTCTCCGTCTGTAAATCCTCCGAAAGAAACATCTTTTACGCCGAGTACTTTCGCCGCCATGCGCTGTTCTTTCTGTCGGAGTTTCGCGAGTTTTTTTTCGGAAATGGTCGTGTCTTCAGAGCCTTTACTTCCGTCGGTGAGAATGAGGTAATGAATATGTGCTCCTTGTTTTGCCCATACGGCAATTGACCCTGCGCATCCGAAGTCAAGATCGTCGGCATGTGCGGCAACTGCGAGAATTGTTTTTCCTTTTATTGCTAATTCCATCGGAGCATATACTATAGCAGATTTTTGTATGTGATGCCATGTGCGGAAAAAGGAACTTATGGATTGATTACGCCGATAGCTATAATTGAGCTGATGACAACAATAAGTCCGATCCAATTTTTAACTGTAATTTTATCTTTAAGCAAAATGACTGCTAATACGACGGTAACTATCGGAGCGCTCGCCACGATCGGGGAAGCAATCGATGCAAGGGTAAAACTAAAAGAAAGAAAGAGGCACAGACCTCCCAGGTCAATGACTGCACTTCCGAGAAGCGCATATGTGTATTTTTTCAGTTTTCTATACCCCTCTTCCTTGAGTTTGCAATTAGTTGATCTAGTATTCCATCCTCATAATATTCATACGTAAATCTTCAATTATTCATATC